>JARRRC010000082.1:0-8527 GCA_037381105.1 Desulfobacterales bacterium | reverse complement strand
ATGTCCCTTGTTTTGCATACCAAACCGTCGGTTAAGACCGGTGCAAATGGAGCGCCTGCAATGCTGCCGGGATCAATTTTTAGGAGAATATGCTGCATGGTGGTGTTGCCAGCGGCAACAGCAATAAAAATATCCCGTTCTCTGAGACCCTCTACTTCCAGCAAACGCTCGGTAATACCGGTCAGGTCCTGTACCAGCAGCTGGTTGAGTTTCCCAAGACCGCCTCGATTGGATTTGATATACTGCAGACGGCTGATAATGTCCGATCCGTATTTGATCTGGCTGTTTAAACGGGAGACTGCAGCGACTTCGACACCACTGTTCAAATCGATCAATTTCCCAACCAAGGTGGTTGTTCCCAGATCAAATACCAGGCCGTACGCCTTTTCCAGTTCATCCTTTCGTTGCCAGGCCATTAATGTGTTGTCATGAAGAACTGCCGTGCCGTTTTCATAAGTGGATTCTAATATTTTCGGTAAATTGCGCAGACAGTGTAAAGAAGCCGTCATGTTTTGATATTCCGATCCCAGTATCAATTTTATTCGATCAAGATGTGAAAGTCCCTGATCGCGGCCCTCGGGAGGCAGCATAACCCACCGTTTTTGGATGAGCGGATCGAAATAGATCATCGGCCTTTCACCGGTTTTCAGAATCTGATAATACTCATGATCAGGATCGATGGTTCCAATTCGAATCAAAACGTCCGAATGCATGGGGGTACGACAGGCAAGGCGCACGCCTTGTTTTATCTCCTGATTACCAAGCAGGTCCAAATCTTGTTTTGAAGGAGGCCCCATGGAAGAGAGTACTTGAACCTTGCATTTTCCGCATTTTCCCATGCCGCCGCAGTCGCTTTCGAGGTTGATATCGCTTTTTTGCAAGGCTTCGAAAATTGTCTGACCGTAAGGTGCTTTCAGCCAAAGATCATCCGGAAGGACATTGAGCCTGACATATCGACGCTTGTGCTTCTTGGGCGGCAAGGTGCCGATACTGCGTTTGCTTTTTATACGCTTTTTCTTTTTGATTGTCTTCTTATTCATATAAGGTCTTTAACTTTGTAAAAACGGTCGAAGCTGTTTTGATAAATGTGAATAATCTGCATCCCGAATATCCAGGAGCAAATCTAAAAAATCTGCTATTTTTTTCGCTTTTGCAGTCAAGTTCGGATCATTGGGCTGCCGAACATAGAGAAGCCGCTGATAGTGCTCGAAATAAATCTTTCTTAGGCTGTCGTCATTCAATTCCAGCGGTTCCGAACAATAAGCATCAAAATTAACCAATAGTTCCCGTTCAACGAAAAACGTACCGGCAGTTTCCGTGAGGACAGATTCGAACATCCGGTCGCCTAAAAGCATTTCATAACAGTTCCGGCCCGGAAGTTTGGCAATACCGAGTTGTCTGCAAAATTCATTGATACCGTTGAAACAATCGCCGTAAACAATCAGCGGCCGTTCCCTGCGCCGAAGGGTTTCTGCAACGGCTTGTTGCAGCGTAAACTTAAGCAATTCGGGTTTCAGATGCAAGCTTGCGGGCAAATAGGTCGTTAAAACTTCCGGACATTTAAAATCCAACCTTAGATATTCTAATGCAGGTTTAAATACACCGCAAGCAATCAATCTATTAATGGGATCAGAATGCGCCAATCAATGTTCCTTTTAATCGTTTCACAGGCTAACGATTTTGGGAAAATTTTTCTGAATTTCAGCGGCCAAATTTTGATCCAGAAGGCCTTCTTGCCCTTCTTGGAGGATCATTTTTACACGATCGTTTGCACGACTCAGCATACTGGGGCGGCCTTTTTGTTCCCAGATATCAAAATTACACCGAACCCCCAAGTTGGGATAAAAAAATTCATTCCTCATGTGTTCGACGGTATGATCTTCTAAAACAAAATTACCGCCGGGACCGACCTTTTTTATGACATCGAAGGCGAGTTTGTCCGAGTCGGTTTGGATACCTTTCACCATCCGCCGCACCATGCCGATAATCTCGTCGTCAATCACATACTGTTCATAAGATATGGAATTGCCCGAATCGAGCATGCCTGCAGCCAAATGAACCAAGTCGGCGCCGTTTAAGGCCACCATTAAATTTGAAAAGCTTTTTTCGCAGCCTGCCTGGATATCCGGCCTTTTGGCTTCGGTGACACCGCCCGAAGCATAAATGGGGAACTGATAATGCTTGGCCAGTTGAACGATTGAAGCGTTTAGCAAGGCGGTTTCCGTCGAGCCCATAGTGTATTCCATATTGCGCAGATCTATGGTGGAAGGCACGGCACCATACAACACTTTTGCCCCGGACGCAAAAACTTGGGACAAGGCAACTCCTGCCAAGGCTTCGGCGTGGGTTTGGACCAGTGTGCCTGCCAAGGTGGCCGGAGCGGTTGCGCCTGAAATAGGTGCCGGGGCACAGGTGACCGGTATGCCGTGAATGCAGCAGAACTTGAAAATACCCAAAGCTTCGGTGTCCATGGTCAGCGGGCTGACGGGGTTGGTGATTACGGAAACAAACGGTTTTGCTTTGAGGTACTCCTCTCCACCGGCAATGAAACTTGCCAGAGCAAACATCTGTTTGACGCCTTCGAGGGTATCACATCCCCCCGTGACATGTTTTAAGGTATGATTGAAAGCGTGATAAAAGTCATTCAAATGGTAGTATTGAGGCTCCAAGTCATGGGCCTGGCATGAAATGATATACAGGTTAATATGCTCCATCTGGTCCACCAGCGCCGCGGTGTGGGCGACATCTCTAAGCATGGTCAGACGGTAGCCGCCGGTAGCCATATCTAAAATACGAAACACTCGGCCGCCATTTGAAAAATACACATTGCCGCTTCCGAGATGTATGTCATTGTTTCCGTTCCGGGAATACAGGGTAAATTGACGAGGCGCCAGAGATAAGTAACGGTCAAGACAATCTTCATCGAAACGAACTCTTAAATCACTCCGGTCAACACAGGCTCCGGCAGCTTCTAGGGTATGAAGCGTCTCTGGGTCGGAAATTCGAACACCTATCTCTTTGAGCACCCTTCGAGCGGTTCGATCGATCTCTTTAATCTGTTTCAATGACAGAAACCGGCCTGCCGAAAAGTTCGACTGCATGGCAACTCCTTACAAAGATCAGGTCAGCAACAATAGAGTGACTTTTTAACGAAAACAATAAAATCAAACGGAGTTAACAATGCCGTTTATTTTGCTTAGCACGTCCTCGGGTTTGGGCGAAACCAAGTGTTCTGAAAGAATACGCTGGGTTTTTGAATTGCAGCGTTGATAAAGATCATTGGCGCCGTCATTTTTCCAGGTGTCGTATCGGGATCGATCCAAAAGGTTTGGAAGAAAAAGAGACGCCATGAAATTTTCAAAGGTATGGTCATCCATCAGAAAAATAGATCCGGGTTCGCCGGTAGCAACACGCTCGATGACATCTAATGCCAATGTATTATCATTGACCGGGACGCCGCAGGTAAAAAATCGACTCATGGCGATGAGTTCATCAGCCATCGTGACCATTTCCAGCGAAGATGTGTTTCCATATTCCAAAAAGCCCACATCGTGAATCAGATTCGCCCTGGAAAGCATGGCTGTAATTATCGAAAACATGGCCTCGGCACCTGCTTGGGCATCCATTATTTTAGCGTCCGAGGCACCGGCAAAGGCCCAGACCGGCAGCCCGTAAATTTCGTCGCGCATATCGGCAAGAGCCGCCTGGGTGAGGCTCCATTCGGGGCAGCCATAGCAGACCACACTCGACTTCATATCCAGAGCACTGACATTGGGTCCGAATAAAAACGGGGATCCTTTTCCCGCCATCTGATGTACCACCAGTCCCACAAGGTTTTCAGCAATGCCCAGCGCAATGGCTCCGGCAAGGGTGACCGGCGCACCGCCACCGGCATTGGAACCCGACGGAAAACAAATCGGAATTTGTTTTTGGGCGCAAAAAATCAATTTTTCCATCACATTTTCAGGAAAACGCAAAGGACTGATGGCTTCTGAATAGTTTAGAATAAACGGTTTTTGTTGAAAGACATCTTCACCACCGGCCGCCAGGCAGGCGATTTCATAGATTTTGGCAATATCTTTGCCGCTGTCTGCGATGAAAACAATGGGTTTGCTGGTATGTTTAATCATTTCGGCAAAAACATGAACATAGATTGATTCTACCGGTACATCTTCCGGATTGCCCATGGACATGGCAAAGGCGATATTATCCAGTCCATCCACCAGCTTTGCGAAATTAGCGACATCAGCCAACATGGTTCGGCGACGTTGGCCGGTTTTCAGATCAATGGTAAAGGTGGCATCGGATCCGGTGCCGTAAAAGGCGTGTTCGTCCACCAGCGTCATCGATTTGTTTCCGGTCTGGTCGAAAAGGCTGATCTGCCGGGGAGCAGAGCGAACAGCTTCTTCGGCCAAAAAAGCCGGCATCCGAACCCGACCGTCACTAGAGACTCGGCAACCCGCATCGGATAACATTTCCAATGCGCCTGGATGTTCCATTTTAAATCCGGTTTTTTCAAGAATTTCCAAGGCCGCCGTGTGTATGGCCAGGGCCTGTTTGCGGTTCAAGACCTTTAGACGAGGCTGAAATGTGGAAATTTCCATGCGATTCATGTTATCCTCCTTGGCCTGATTAGTTTTTTGCCTTATATTATCGTTGGTTAGCTTGAACCTACCAGTTTCTTGGCTTCGATTACGGCCGATCCGGCATCAGGAGCATAAACATCAGCTTTGATATCTTCGGCAAACTTCGAAGTTACCGGCGCACCACCGATCATTATTTTGACCGTGTCACGCATTTTGGCTTCTTGCAACGCCTCAATGGTTACTTTCATGCCCGGCATGGTTGTGGATAGCAGCGCGGACATAGCGATGATATCCGGTTCTATCTCCTGGGCTTTTTTTACAAATTGCTCGGCAGAAACATCCACACCCAAATCGGTAACGGCAAATCCGGCTCCTTCCAGCATCATGGCAACCAAATTTTTGCCGATATCATGTAAATCGCGATGAACGGTTCCGATTAAAACTCTTCCTTTGGGAATTAAATCGCCTTCCTGAAAAAAAGGCTTGATCAGTTCCATGCATTCCTGCATGGCTTTGGCCGAACGCAGCATCTGTGGAACAAACAGCGCACCTTTTGCAAATTTTTCTCCGACGTCGTCCATTGCGGCAATCAGGCCGTCATCCAGAATCTTTTTAACCTCGAGGCCGTCATCGATCGCTTTTTGGGTTTGAGTTACAGCACCTTCAATATTGCCTTTGTTTATGTCTTGTCTCAATGTATCAATGGTGGTCATGATCATCTCCCTTGGGTTAGGATTTTATAGTGAACAGCCATAAGAAGTTACACGTTGAGACAACCTCTTTGATAGGCGTCGATATAATTTTCACAGTATTCATCTTCTCCGAGCAGCATTTCCGCGGAAAGCAGAGTCGCCATCAGAGAGGGATCCGTCGGGTCCAAAATTGCAGCGGTGAGTCCCTGGAACCTGCATAAAGATAAAAAAGTACTGTTGATCAAACGGCGTGCCGGAAGACCGAAAGAAACATTGGAAAGGCCGCAGATGGTATTAATTCCGGGAAAATCGTTCATGAACGTTTTTATGGCATCCAGGACGGCACGTCCTAGACCCGTGTCGACGGAGACAGGCTGAACCAGTGGATCAATAAAAATATTTTCAAGGGACACTCCCTCGTCCGTTAACTTTTTGATCAATTCAGCACCGGCTTTAACTCTGTCTTCGGCGGTAACGGGCATAACTGTTTCAGACATGCACAGGGCGACGATACGACACGGGCCGGCGGTCACAATCGGCAGCATGGCGTCGAAACGGTCCTTCTCCAACGAAATCGAATTGATCAACGGTTCACCTCGATGACGCTTGATCGCTTCGAACAGCGCCTTAGGACTTGGGCTGTCGAGGCATAGAGGAAGGTCAACGGCATCTTGTACCGTCTCTACGAGCCAGCATAAATATTCGGTTTCCCGATCTACAAACGTTCCGGCGTTTACGTCGATAAAATGAGCTCCGGCATCGGCCTGTTTTTTTGCGATTTGGCCGATAAAAGCTGCATCTTGATTTTCAACCGCTTCATAAATCCGTCTTCGACTGGTATTAATGTTTTCACCTACGATAAGCATGCCAACCTCTTTTCTACACCAAAACCCTACGTTCCAATATGTTTAAATGAATATACATTCCAATTTGCAAAAGAACCACGGTTTACCATACTAAAGATTTGTATATCCATCCTTTGTCCCCGTCTGCATGCTGCACATATATCCAAC
Organism: Desulfobacterales bacterium; assembly: GCA_037381105.1. Lineage (GTDB taxonomy): Bacteria > Desulfobacterota > Desulfobacteria > Desulfobacterales > UBA11574 > UBA11574. Next base: position 2,236 of record JARRRC010000082.1, on the reverse strand, counting down.
TGCCTTTTTGTTTGATAATTTTGAACGCAACACCTTTTTCTGCCTGAAAAGCTACGCTGTATTGGGTCCCGGGACCTGATCGAATATTACAATTTTCTTTAATGGTAATCACCGATGGAATATTACGAACAAGAGTATTTTTTATCCATCCTTCATCTCCCTCAAAATCAACAAATTGAAACCAGGCACCCACTTTTTTGATAATCCTTATCGGGTAATATTTATTGACCTGCCAGAGGATATCATAGTTGGTTCCGGGCCCGGAACGAATATTTGCATTTGAGACTGAAACGGTAAGGCGTTTACCGGCATAAGCAACATTCAAAGAGTTTAAAAACAAAAATGGAATAATGGCTGCAATATAAAAGAAAAAATGAATTTTTATCAATGGATTTATCTTGTTTTGAGGTTTCATAATCATTTCTCCGAGAACTATCTTGAATCCGTACAATGTGTCAATACTGTTAAATTCATTTTTCAACGGGTAACTGAAAACAATTTTTTGTCCCAAAACCCAATGAGCCCCAAGTTGGCCGGATGCGTGCCGAAATAACACCCTTCAGGCGAAATATCTTCTAAGATATCAAAGACCTCCTGGAAAAGGATTTCTTTTTTGCGTTTGTAAATTTTATCGTTATTTTCCAGTTGTTCTGTTCGGCGCAATTTTTGCTCCACCCTTAATACCTTTTCTAAAGTCTCCTGATCGAGAGCCACTGAACGCAAAAAATTCAGGCAGTCATCAATCAGGTCGGCAACGTTGACGGTTGTGTTTTGACTCACCGTATAGAGTCTGTATTCACTTCCCAATTTCATTGTGTCCTCATTTTTTATTTTTCCAGGCGTTTTTATATGCTTCTATTTTTGTCGAAAATTCATGTCTCATATTTTTTGAAACAATCCGGTCCATCCGCGCTGATAGAAAGGTAAAATGGGAAGAAAGCAACGAGTTCTTAATAAAAGGCGCAAATACTCAGAAAACTCAATATATCGGCTTTCAAAGTACTTGGTATCCAGTGTGACAGGGATTTTGCCACCTCAATGTAATGGGCTGAAGCTGCATAAAAACCGGCAAATACACCGGATAATGAAAAAAATTCCCTGATGAGACCGGTGAAAATACCTCTTATGAGGCAGAAACCTAAAATCAATGCAATGGCTAAATCGAACAGGTTCATAATTTTGCTTTTTTTCTTAAAAGCAAAGTTTTTTGACCGGGATTTTTTAGTAAAAATCAAAAAGGTTTAAAAAAATAATCAACCGTTCCCGCAATAAGTTGAGGGGAGAGTTGATTAAAGTTTTGCAAGCAGTATTCTTTATAAACAAATCCACTGACCAACCGTATCTATTGCTTGACCCCTGCCGAAATGCTGTGTAAAAACTTGAAAGTAATATAGCTCCTCTTTGCTCCTGATCATCGGATAATCGGCCTGAGCAGCCCTTAAGGCTTCATCACTGAGGGTCTCTTCAAAATATGAAGGGAGGATATTGGCCGAACCGGAACCTTGAGAAAATTCCTGTTTCACGCGCCAGGTTATGGCATCCGGCAGATATTGCTCAAAGGCCTTGCGGAAAATCCATTTTTCGATCTTCTGATTGCCGTCCGGTTTCTGTTTATATTCCGAAGGAACGGCCAAAACGTAACGGAATAGTTCTCCGGATATCAGAGGTGCAACGACGCGCACGGAATTACAATGGTTCATCCGATCCAGTCTCAGGGAAGCATTATTGTGCAAAAAACCGATGCAGTCCATTTGCCGCCGAAACAGCTCTTCGGCGGGAAATTCTTTTAGGTAGATATAGCCGCAGAAAATTTCGTCACCACCTTCTCCGGAAAGAAGAATTTCAACACCTTGGTCACTGGCGTATTTTGAGATAAGGTAATTTGAGACAGAACTTCGTACCAGGGAAGGATCAAAAGACTCTAAATAATAGATGACCTCTGGCAGCACTTTCAGAATTTCATCGAGGTCAATGATAAGCTCATGATGATCCGAATTGATGTGCTCGGCCAGCAACCGGGCGTTTTTAATGTCTTCACTTTCCCCAACGCCTAAAGCAAAAGTTTTCATTTTTGAGCTGTTTCCAAATTTCTCTTTATACAAATCAACGGCCAAGGTGTTGATAACGCTGCTGTCCATGCCGCCACTGAGCAATCCGGCCGTCGGCACGGCAAAGTCCACCCGCGATCGCAAGCTTTTTTGAATGATACGCCGTATATCTTTTAACATTTGATCAA
>JARRRC010000081.1:21609-25739 GCA_037381105.1 Desulfobacterales bacterium | reverse complement strand
CAAGAAGTTTGGACATTTCATACCATTTGAGCTCTCCGGTACGCTCTCCCATTTTTTTGGACATGGGTGCCAGGATATGCGCTCTGGGGTCATCGGTTTTGTAAACCGCATGGCCCAGCCCCATGATTTTTCCGCCGGTATCAAGCAAATGGTTTACATATTCTTCTACCTTGTCGACGGTACCGATATTGAGTAGCATCTGCATAACGCGGGCATTTGCACCACCATGCAATTCTCCGGATAAAGAACCGACGGCGGCGGCAACGGCCGAATACATATGGGCTTTAGTTGATGCCACTTGCCTTGCTGAAAATGTTGACGCGTTGAAGGAATGTTCTGCATGAAGAACCAGGGCGGTGTCTAAAAAGCTTGAAAGTTCGTCGTCCGGGATGGTTCCGTTGAGCATATAAAGGAAGTTGGCGGCGTGGTCCAACTCCGGGTTGGGATCGACGGGCTCCTTGTTCTTTCGGATACGGCCCCAGGCTGCGACGACGGTTGGAAATTTTGCGATGAGCTTAATTCCCATGCGAATCGCCGCTTCGCGCGAATACTCCTTGGTGTCGGAATCGTAGTGTGACAAAAGTGCAACCCCTGCCTGAAGGATATCCATGGAAAGAGCGTCTTTGGGCCGGGTTTTTAGGGCGGCAATCACATCAGACGGAATCGAACGTTCCGAGACAAGTTGTTTTTTAAAATCTTCAAGTTCTCTTTTATTGGGCAGTTGTTCATAGAGAAGAAGATAAGCGACCTCCTCAAAGCTAACTTTCCCGGCCAGATCCGGAACAAGATACCCTCTGTAAATCAGCCTGCCGATGGTACCGTCAATATCACTGATCCGGGTTGTGGCGACCTTAAAACCTCGGAGGCCGGTATTTAAAATAGGTTGGCATACTTCCATAATTCACCTCCGTCTTTTTCTATTAATATCGATTTATAATTCGTCTTTCAGTACTATAATCAAATTCCGTGCCAATTATCGAGTTTAATTCCGGGAATCAACCGTGCCATATATGGATCGTTGGCTGCGGACCATTAACGACAAAGACTTTTCAGCGCTATACCGCATACCTTTTTTCAAAAATGTCTCATGGCTTATGACTGATACACATGTGTATCAAAAATCACAGGTTCCCGATCGATGCTAACGCCGACGGATGGACGGACCGTTGAATTCATCGATGATTGATTTTTATATAAAAGGGACCTCGGGGGAGCGGAGGATTCTTTTGTATGGCTTCATGTGATGACGTTTGAGTTTGAAGATAACATTGGGCCGGGCCAATTTCAACATAAGACGTTCCATCTTGACATGATCGCCCATTTTTTCAAAGAGGTTTTTCACCCCTGCAACGGTGTCCAACTTAATTATCTTATTCATGACGTGTTCTGAAAGACTGAGTGAATTTATCATATCTTCCAACACGTTGTCATAGTCCTTTAGTGAAAATCTACGCCTATTCGGAAAATTGCGGCGAAGTTTCTTTGTCAGCGGCTTTGCATCGATAATTAATCGCGGTATATCAAAAAGATAATCATGGGTTAGGGCTTGTTCAAGAGAACTCATCTTCCCAAGTTCTTTTAAGGCCGTGCATTCTTTTCCCGACATGGCGACAGGTTTCTTCATACACGGAAAATTATGAAATAAGGGTTTTTCGGAAAGTTCGCCCATAAGGCCTTTAATTTGGTAATATCCCGGGAAAAGCTTGCAATTCAATGGTTTTGCATCATGAATCATGCACCGGTTATTGAAGAGAAAAGCGCAAGGTTTTCTCATTTTGATCAAAAGCCGTTTATACCGAATATTCTCATCACAGGTTGCCAAACCGAGCCGGCAGTATTGAGAAAACAGATGCGAAACAGGGGTATTCAGTGTGCGGCCGATCCGGATCAGATCAAAGAGGGTGATTTCAACGATGATGTCCGCCATCCGGCATCCGGGAGCATTACAATCATCCGGACATCGGAAATTCAATTCGGCGTTGAAAAGATCGGCCTGGCGCCGGAAAACGTCATTTTGCATGATTTAGAGCTTCTTTTTTAGAACATTCAGGACAAAGACCGGTAAATTCAAGGTTATGTCCAATAATTTCAAAAACAGTTGCTCCATAAAGTTCATTTTCAAGTTGGTTGAGCGGTGCGATGGGGGCATCATCCACACGGTCACAGCGGACGCAGCGGATGTGGTAATGCTTGTTCGTATCCCAGTCATACCGCTTTAAAGCGCCGCTAAGTTCCAGTTTCTGAATTTCACCCATGTTAACAAGGACTTCAAGGTTTCGATAGACTGTGCCGAGACTAATCCTGGGTATGCGACGGCGTACCATTTGATAAATTTCATCAGCGCTGGGATGGGTCTTTTGTTTTTGCAGCTCCTCAAGAATGATCTTGCGCTGCCGGGTCATTCTGATGTTCTTGGGTTGCAGCAAATTGTTGCCTCTGGTGCGATAAGTTATTTCAACGATTCTATCTATATTTTTATGGAAAATAACCCATTCTGTCAAGTGTGAAACCCGTTTCTACTGGCATGTTATCCTATTAATTCAAGTTTCGCACCCATAAACTTAGCATATCATCTTTTTTGAAAACATATGGCGATGATCATTCACAGCCGGCCTCTGGTGAAAACCCTTATCAGATACGAAATTTGTGTTGTAATTTATCCGGATTTATAAAAAAGTATAAGTTTATGATTGATATTTATTTTTTATGTTGCTTTTATTGTGGACCATTGCAGATCCTATCTTGCAAGTGAACGTCTCGGACGCTTGAAATATCCGGAATAAACATGCTGGAGGATGCTTTTTATGCGGGAAAAACCGACCTATGAAGAATTGGAACAAAAGATAAAAGCACTTGAAAAAGAATATCGTGTTCGCAAAAATATAGAAGTGGCATTGCGTGAAAGCAAAGAGAAATACAGCTTGCTGGTCAAAAATTTACCCAGCATCGTTTATAAGGGATACAAGGACTGGTCTGTTGAGTTCTTTGACGATAAAATTGAACGATTGACCGGCTTTAGGGTTAATGAATTTAATTCAAAACAAATCACCATGTTGGATTTAATTGTTGAGCAAGATATCGAGTCTGCAAAAAATAGTTTCATCCAGGCTCTTAAAACGGATAAATCATATGTCAGAGAATTCAGGATCCGGTCAACAACCGGAGATATACACTGGATGCAGGAAAGAGGCCAGATCATTTGTGACGCCGCCGGCAATATTGAATACGTGAGCGGCGTATTTTTTGACATTACCGATCGCAAACATGCTGAGGAGGTTTTAAGGCAAAGCGAAACAAGATTAAAAGCTGTTTTTGAAGCCAATCCGGACCCTATGGTTGTCTATGACACCAAGGGACATCCGCAATATTTAAATCCTGAATTTATAAATGTTTTCGGGTGGGCTTCCGAAGATTTAAAGGAGAGACGAATTCCTTTTGTTCCTGAGGACCAAAAAGAAATAACTGCCGCAAAGATAAAAGAACTTTATGATTACCAAAAACCGGTGAGATTTGAAACCACAAGATTGACAAAGGACGGGCAACTTCTTGACATTTTTATCAGTGCTGCGATTATCAAGGACACCGAGAGCGAACCTTCCGGAATGGTGGTTAATTTAACTGATATAACAGAGAAAAAGAGATTGGAATCCCGGCTTCAGGGCGCCCAGAGGATGGAGGCCATTGGAACATTGGCCGGAGGAATCGCTCATGATTTTAATAACTTGTTGATGGGCATCCAAGGGAATGCATCGTTGTTATTATTTGGCAAGGATGCGGCCCACTCGGATTGCGAACAATTGAAGAATATCGAAAAATATGTATTGCAGGGATCGGAACTTACCAAGCAGCTTTTGGGTTTTGCCAGGGGAGGAAAATATGAAGTCGAAGTGATGAATTTGAACGAGGTCATCAAACGAGAAAATCATATGTTCATTCGAACGAATAAAGAGATTGTAATTCACGAAGAATTTAAAAAGGATCTTTGGCCTGTTAAGGCATCTAAAGGACAAATTGAACAGGTTCTGTTAAATCTTTACGTTAATGCATGGCAGGCCATGCCCGGCGGTGGAGATCTATATGTTCGAACAGATAATATCCTTCTTGATCATCAAGTTATAAGACCTTTTCAA
>JARRRC010000081.1:0-21517 GCA_037381105.1 Desulfobacterales bacterium | reverse complement strand
TGGTTTGGGACTTTCATCGGTTTACGGAATCGTCAAGAATCACGGGGGGTTCATCGATGTTCACAGTGAAAAAGGAGTAGGCACCTCATTTCACATTTATTTGCCGGCCATGGGTAAACAAAATATTTTTAAAAATAAAGAGATCGAACCTGCGGACAATATTACCCATGGAACGGAAACGATTCTTCTTGTGGATGATGAAGATATGATCATTGATGTGAGCCGGCAGTTGTTGGAAAAATTGGGATATACCGTATTAACGGCCGGGAGCGGCAAAGAGGCGATAGAAATTTATCAAAAGCATATCGATAAGATATCTTTGGTTATCATTGATATGATCATGCCGGACCTGAACGGCGGCGAAACATTTGATGAATTAAAAAAGATCAATCCGGATATAAAGGTTCTTCTTGCCAGTGGATACAGCCTGGATGGCCAGGCCCAGAATATCATCGACCGGGGGTGTAACGGATTTATTCAAAAACCATTTAATATTAAGAAATTATCCCATAAAATCCGGACGGTTATGGATATATGAGTCCTCGGGGTGTCTTTCTGGCGCGACAAGGGATCGCCTCAGGTGTGATTAAATTTTTTCTGAAAGAACTTGAACCAAATAGAAAATAGTAAATAGGCAAGAAAAAAGAGGAGAATGGAAATGAAAGGAACAATATTGATAACAGGGGCCACATCCGGTTTTGGTAAAGCATGCGCCCGACGCTTTGCCGAAGCCGGTTGGCGGCTCATTCTGACCGGCAGGCGAAAGGACCGGTTAAAAACGATGCAGGAGATGCTGGGTGATAAAACCTTTGTTCATACCCTTTCACTGGACGTTCGCCATCAGGAATCGGTAATGACGGAACTGACGCATCTGCCCGAAAAATTCTCTGAAATCGACGTCCTCGTCAATAATGCAGGTCTTGCGCTGGGTCTTGAGCCGGCCCCTGAAGCAGAAATATCCGACTGGAATACCATGATAGATACCAACATCAAGGGGCTGACGTACTGTACGCGTGCGGTTTTACCGGGCATGCTCGAACGGAATCAGGGCCATATCGTCAATATCGGCTCGGTTGCCGGGGACTGGCCGTATCCCGGGGGAAATGTCTACGGCGCCACCAAAGCATTCGTGAAGCAGTTTTCCCGGAATTTGCGTGCCGACCTTTTCGGAACGGCCATACGCGTAACGAATATAGAACCCGGGTTGGCGGAAACGGAATTTTCTGTTGTTCGTTTTAAGGGAAATGCGGAAAAAGCTTCAAAGGTGTACGAGGGTACACAACCGATCACTGCTAAAGATATTGCGGAAACGATCTATTGGGTCGTTAACCTTCCTTCCCATATCAATATCAACCGGCTAGAAATTATGCCGGTTTGCCAAACCTGGGGACCGTTTGCTATCCATCGGGACAGTTGAGTCGTAAAGATTCAACGACCAAATAGAACAAGGAAAGAGAAAAGAGGAAACCATGGATGAGCACGTATAAGAATAATGCAATCATCTCCTAAAGAGTTGGTCGATTGATAAGGGGCCGAGGGTTTAAGGATTCAAGGGTTCGAGTGAAAATGCTTGAAAAAACAAATGAACAGAGACGACACTTTGATTCTTGGAGTCACTTTCTTATAAGAACATGTTTTTACAAAAATCGAGGGATAAGTGCAGAAAAAACTCAAATGATAATGGCATCACTCCATGCAGTATGCTCTAAGGGCAGGACGCTGAATCAAAGCGTTTACAATGGCTTGAATCCTCGAATCCATTTTTCATACTGATTTGGAGAAGAATAAAATAATAATAGTCGTGTCCATTTGTATTCATTTGCGGTTGTTCACTTTAAAATCCTCAGGGTCGAATACCTCTCCGAACCGCTTTCCGTGTTTGCTGTGTTTTTTGTAGTAATCGATACAGGTTCTTACCAGGTCGAGCACTTCGTTTTCGCTGAAGATTCCCTCTATCTCAACAGCCAGCCTCGGATGCCTGCCCAATTTCCCGCCGAGCTGAACCCGAAACCCGTTCTTTTTACCTGCAATGGTTTCCGAAGGACATGCTTGAATACACCTGCCGCATTTCAGGCATCGTTCGTAATCAATTACGGGAATATTGTTCCGGGTGTCCAGTGTAATACTTTTTTCGATGCAGGCCTCGACGCAGGCTCCGCAACCCGTACACTTTTCATCGGTCGTTTCCGGGATGACCGCACCAATGATGCCGACATCCTTAATCTGAGGTTGTGAACAGGCATTTGGGCATTCCGCCAGGGTTACCCGAAATTCATGATGATATTTAAGATCCCCTTTCACCTGTTTTTTTATAAAATTCAAAAGATCGGCGTTTTCAAGTATCGATTCTATTTTTTTAACCAAGGCAACGCAAGTGTTGGCCGGATTGGAGCATCCGTTTGAACCGAAACAGGTATCGATCTGATATCCTGTAATATCTGCCTCCATTTTCGACATGTACTGAGCCTTTGCGACCTTGATATCGGAAAGTGTAACAATATTTTTACCGGCGGCCGCGGTATTGTTTTCAATTCGTGAGCGAACTTTTTTTCGGACAAAAAAGGGAACTTTCTTTATCTCGGTTTCGGCTTCGGGTGTCCATTTCACGGTTTTGTATACTCCATTAAAATTTGAAACGCTCAGTTTAAGGCCGTGTCAGATTCGGACTGATTTGCATGCTGATATCCACGCACCTTGCAGAATGGGTGAGGGCCCCTACGGATATGATATCCACGCCGGTATCGGCCAGGGATTTAAGAGAGGATATTGTGATATTGCCTGACAATTCAACAACCGCCCGGTTGCCGATCAGTGCTGCAGCTTCTTTAATATAATCTATATCCATATTGTCCAGCATGATGACATCCGCACCGGCTTCCAATGCCTCCTTGACCTGATCCGGATCCGAAACCTCTACCTCTATTTTCAAGAGATGAGATACATGGGTCCGGATATGGTCAATCGCCTTCTCAATGCCGCCAAAGGCTGCGATATGATTATCCTTAATCAAAACACCGTCAAAAAGTCCCATCCTGTGGTTGTGGGCGCCGCCCACACGAACGGCATATTTTTCCAATACCCGCCATCCCGGCGTGGTCTTGCGCGTATCGACCAGGCGAATATTTTTGCCTGAAAGCGCCTTTATATAGGATCGAACTAAAGTGGAAATGCCCGAAAGGCGCTGGAGAAAATTCAAAGCCGTTCGTTCGCCCGAAAGGAGCGCGCGCAGTCTCCCCCGGACATTTGCCACACATTCACCTTTTTTTATAACAGCGCCGTCATCATATTCGGACGTAAAAACAATTTCTGAATCAAGATACGTAAAAACCTGCCTGGCAACATCCAGACCTGCAAGCACAAGAGGCTCTTTGCCAATAATTTTGCCGGTGCCTTCCAGCCGAGGGTCTATGAGATTATCGGTGGTGACGTCTCCCGGGCCGATATCTTCTTTGAGCGCTATTTCAATGAGATGTTGTATTGAATTCATGATAACATATTCATATCGGCAAAGCATCAAGCCCCGAGCGCTCTGATTTTATCCAGATGTTTCTGGAGGTTTTGCTGCTTTTCTATGAGGCTGCCGTGTCTTTCTTTGGCTTTTTCAACCACATCTTTAGGCGCTTTTTCGAGAAAGTCTTCGTTCCGCAGCTTTTTTGTCACCATATTCAACTCATTCGCCAGTTTGCTGATTTCCTTTTCAAGACGATGAATTTCCTGGGCAAAATCTATAATTCCTTCCAGGTGAACAAAAATCGTCGCATTTTCGAAAACAGACGTTGCCGCTGCTTTGGGTCTTCGGCCCGTATTTTCCACTGACAACGATTCAAGCCGCGCAAGATTTATGATCATGTCCTTGTATTGCGTAACGGTTTTTCGGATTGATTCTTCCTGTGAATGCACGGAAACGGTCAGGGATAATGAAGGAGAAATATTCATTTCTCCTCTTATGTTTCTGATTCCGGTGATGATCCCTGTGATCATAGACATCGTTGATTCTGCCTGAGCGTCCTCACGAACATTGTTAACGGCGGCATCTATCGGAAATACGGATTGCATGACAGAGCCTGTTGTTCCAGGAAGCTTATTCCAAATTTCTTCAGTAACAAAGGGGATAAATGGGTGAAGCAGAATCAGTGTGTCGTGGAGAACGCGCCACAAAACACTCAATGTTGATTCTTTCCGATTCGTTCCTTCTTTTCCGTACAGCGTGGGTTTAACGGCTTCAAGATACCAGTCACAGAATTCATGCCAGACAAAATTGTACAGCACGCTTGCGGCATCGTTAAATCGGTAGCCGTCGAGAGAGTCGGAAACACTGGCGGCGGCCCGATACAATCTGGATAAAATCCATCGGTCAACCAGAGAAAGCGATCTTTCGGGTATGTCTTTGTATTCTTTGTCAATGTGCATGAGTGCAAATCGGGCTGCATTCCAGATCTTGTTGATGAAATGTCTGTAGCCTTCAACGCGCTTTTCGGACATTTTAACATCTCTTCCCTGGGCGGCAAATGCTGCCAATGTAAAACGGAATGCATCGGTTCCATAGTTGTCGATGATATTTAAGGGATCGATGACATTACCCGTGGATTTGCTCATCTTTTTGCCCTCTTCATCCCGTACCAGGGCGTGGACATAAACATCCTTAAACGGCACATCCCCCATAAAATGGAGTCCCATCATCATCATGCGTGCAACCCAGAAAAAGAGGATATCGAAGCCGGTCACCAGAACGGATGTGGGATAAAACATTTTTAATGCCCGAGTTTCATCCGGCCATCCCATGGTGGAAAACGGCCACAGTGCGGAGCTGAACCAGGTGTCCAGAACATCCGTATCCTGTTTAAGCGCCTTTCCCTTACATGCCGGGCACGTATCCGGCGGTTCCATGTCAACAATGACTTCCTCACACTGTTCACATGTCCAGGCCGGAATTTGATGGCCCCACCATATCTGTCTCGAAATGCACCAGTCTTTGATATTGTTCATCCACTCAAAGTACGTTTTCGTCCAAATTTCAGGGACGATTCGCGTATCGCCGTTTTTAACGGCTTCAATGGCCTTTTTCGCAAGGGGTTTGGTTTTTACAAACCACTGCTTTGACAGATTCGGTTCAATGATGGTGTTGCATCGATAACAGTGACCGATACTGTGTTGGTAAGGGACTATTTTATCAAGAAGATGATCTTTTTTAAGCGCTTCAACCACGGCCTTTCTGCACTGGAACCGGTCCATTTTTTCAAATTTTCCGGCTTCCGGGGTCATCAGGCCGTCCTCGCCGATCACCTTAACCCGTTCAAGGTGATGACGGTTACCAATTTCAAAATCGTTGGGGTCATGGGCCGGGGTTATTTTCAAGGCTCCGGTACCGAAGGTCATATCCACATATTTATCCTGGATAACGGGAATCTCTCTGTTCATCAAGGGAAGTACAATTTTTCGAGATTCAACCCCATGATACCGTTCATCATCCGGATTTACGGCTACCGCCGTATCGCCCAGCATGGTTTCAGGCCTTGTCGTTGCAATGACGACATCCCCGTTGCCGTCTGAAAAAGGATATCGGATATGATAGAGGAAACCGTCATGCACTTCGTGTTCCACTTCAAGATCCGCAAGGGCGGTATGGCAGCGGGGACACCAGTTGATAATATAATTGCCGCGATATATAAGGCCTTCCTGATACAGCGTTACAAAAACCTTTCGAACGGCTCTCGAAAGCCCGTCGTCCATGGTAAAACGCTCTCTGTCCCAATCGCACGAAGCGCCGAGCCGCTTGAGTTGGTTAATAATCGCACTGCCGTACTCGCTGCGCCACTCCCATACCGCTTCGATGAATTTTTCCCTGCCGACCTGGTAACGATTCAACCCCTCGGTGGCCAGCTTTTTTTCCACAACATTCTGGGTGGCGATGCCGGCATGATCGGTTCCGGGCATCCAAAGCACGTTGTCGCCGCGCAGTCTCCTGTAGCGGCATAGAATATCTTGTAGTGTATTGTTGAGGGCATGTCCCATATGAAGGATGCCGGTAACATTGGGCGGCGGTATGACGATGGAATAAGGTTTCTTTGTACTTTCCGACTCACTGGCCGCAAAAAGCCGTCCTTTTTCCCAGAAATCATACCATCGTTTTTCCACGTCATGGGGCTTATAACCTTTGTCGAGAAGATCGGAACTCATATGGTGTTACTCCTAGAATGAGCGATTCAAATTGAACCGGGGATTATTCAATAATCCCCGGTTCAATTTTGTTTAATTTTTCTACCGCAGTCAGAACAATTCGGATCTGAGGCATCTTATACTTTTGCGATCTTAGGGTAACGGCTGTTCGGCGACATGGTTATTTTTCGCCGTCCGTTGCATCATCGAGAAGGGCTTTTTTCAATTTCTCAATTTCTCTTGTCACCGTTTTTTCGATGGCGTCAACGAGAAGTCGGTCAATTTTTTCATAAAACATCTTTGTTATAACACGCTCCAAGGCCGCTTCTATCTGTTCGCCGGATACCTTGTCCGGGTCGAAAAGATTCTCCTCGGCATTTTCTTCGGAATCAAGCTCAATTCCAAGTGAATCGGTAAAATCAGCTTTCAATACATCATCCGATATTGTTTCTGAATCTAATTCATCCGCAACGTCAATGGTTTCTTCTATAAGATCACTGTCGATTTCTGAGACATCATCGAATTCCTGAAGATCATCGGCGGCATCCGGGATAGGCTCACCGACGTCCTCTATTTCCAAGGATGTGCCGCTGACAGTATCGGTTAAATCGATGATCTCATCATCTTCAGCGGTTACTGAAATTTCTTCGGCAGCATCTAGAAGATCGATGATCTCTTCATCGTCTTTGCTTTCATCTGTCACTTCTTCTTTGGGCGCTCTGGGTGCCTGGTCTTCGGCGGGTACTGTTGGTTCTTCCGAAACCGTTTCATCCTGATCTTTTGCGGATGAGGAAGATTCATCGACAGCCTGCAAGAGGTCGATGATTTCTGCATCGCCTTTTAGTTCTTCTTCGGTTTCTTGGTCGGGTTTTAAAAGGGCTTCATCTTCGCCCGTCACCTCTGATTCCGCTTCAACCGTTTCAGCCGGGTCTTCTCCGGGAGATTCTTCCACAGACTCCGTAAGATCGATCGGTTCTTCATCGCCGGTCGGCGCGTCTGTTGCTTCATCTTTAGGCTCTATGATGGGTTGTTCTTCTGCCGGTTCGGCTGCTTCCCCTTTTTTGTCAGGTTCATTTGATTCGGTCATATTCATTCTCCCGTGCGCCAAAAAGTGTAACCATTAAACAAACGCCCTATAATCCTTAAAAATTTATCATACGGCATACATCGTGTCAAGATCTTTGCCTTTCTTCGGATTTGCTTTAAAATTTTAACGATTTACAGCCGCAGGTTTGGGTTGTAAAAAATGGTATGCGCTATTTTTTCATCCATTCAGTGAAACCGACAGATTCCATATTCAGTATTACGGGTTCGGATGCAAAACATATCAGAACCGTTTTGCGCCTGAAACCCGGTGACAAAATCGGCCTCTTCGACGGCAGAGGATTTGAATACGAAGCCGAAATTATCGATTTATCTCCGGGGAAGGTCAACGCATCGATTATTCGCAGCTTTCCTTCAACTGCGGAATCACCGGTCCAAATAACGGTTGCCCAGGGATTTTTAAAAGAAAGAAAAATGGACGGCATCGTTCGTCAGCTTTGTGAACTCGGCATCACAAAATGGATGCCTTTTATTGCCGAAAGATCTGTTCCCATGCCGGATGAAAAAAAGCTTTTGACGCGCAAAAAACGCTGGAACAAAATTGTACAAGAAGCGGTCAAGCAATGCCGCAGAGGGTGCGTTATGACCATCGGTGAAGCCGCATCCTTTTCCCAAGTTTTGAATCTGGCCAAAGATTGCGATTTTAAGATTGCTTTCTGGGAAGAGGAATCCCGGCCGGTTCAATCCATAAAACCCGAAGGACGGATTCGTTCCGTATTTGTTCTTATCGGGCCCGAAGGGGGCTTCACCCGAGAAGAAATTGAAAAAGCCAAGGATCATGGATTTGTCACCGCCGGTCTGGGACCCCGGATCTTGAGAGCCGAAACAGCTGCCGTTGCAGCATGTGCCTTGCTTCAATATCTTTTTGGGGATATGGGCCAAAAATATCTTGACAAAAAAACAGGCCTTTAATAATTCTCAGATTTTAAAAGTCAGCGCCGAGGTAGCTCAGTCGGTAGAGCAGGGGACTGAAAATCCCCGTGTCGGCAGTTCGATTCTGTCCCTCGGCACCATTTCTCTTGCATGCCTTTGGTGTTGCCCTGCTTTTGGGTAAAACGTTCAAAAAGCCTTTCCAGACAAACCGGCCAGCTTTTCCGCCATTGCCGGATAACACGGGCCGAGTCAAATGCTTGCGGCCGCTGCCGGATAAGTTCCAAATAGTGTTCGGGCTCAAGGCTCCATTTGTTGTTGTTATAGAGCCGACGATGGGATGCGATCTTTTTGCTTCCGTAAAATATCTCCACACGATCTACATGCAAAAGCACTTTGACTTTAAAATACGCATAGGCTGAGTATAGATTGGTTTACGTGCCTAAACAAAATTTTCTATTTGGTTCCAATACATTTAATAGAGCGAAAAATGATGCCGCAGCAAATAAAGATCACATTTGTTCCGCAACATAGATGCCAACATCATGTCTAATTTTAACCATTGAAAGTCATACGAAAAAATTATAATCCGAATCAAACATGTGTATCAGAACTATGTATCACTCCCCCTGTTTAATAGAACACAAATGTATCAATGATCCATAATTGTAATACACATCTTTAATACCTTTTTCATTTTTCTAAAGGATAACTGACAGTTCTTCAGTTTTACTATGATGGCATGGTTGTTGCTCCTACAAGTAGAAGTTAATTTGTATAAAAATTTAGAACATAAATCTCAAAAAAATACAGATTAACGACTCGATATGATGCAATAAAGGCGGTCATGATGAAAGATATACTTATAGATTTTATTCTTTTAACAATTTCAATATGTTTTATAATGCTATCTTTCCTCTTTTCTTTTAAGGCCATTCCTTTTTAAGGAGGTAATATCTAACTGAATGGCATGACGTTATGTGTGTCAGGCTAAGATTAATTTCTTCACCGCCCATAGTCTCAAAGACTGTATTTTTCGTTTCAGAAGTGACCGGTCATGTTTGTCAATGATCGCCGACTTTTCCAGTTGTGTTGATTGTGGTCATGTCGGCATTGATTCTGTCCATTCCGGCACATGCCGATAAGTTTACCAATACCATCGACATCTACAAGAAGTCTGCAGCGGTTCAGCCATTTTTCAAAAATGCCTATGGATATGCGGTTTTTCCGACCATCGGCAAAGCCGGTATCGGTATCGGGGGTTCGTACGGCAAAGGCCAGGTATACAGGGGCGGGAAGGTTACCGGCGAGGTCTCTGTAATAAAAGGGTCCATCGGTTTTCAATTGGGTGCCCAAGCCTTCAGTGAGATGATATTTTTTGAAGACAAGCGAGCCTATGACGAATTTACCAGCGGGGAATTCGAGTTTGATGCAACGGCTTCGGCGGTTGCGATCACAGCCGGCGCCCAGGCAAAGGCCGGCACCGAAGGCGCCACGGCTGGAGCAAGTGCCGGTCCCGCAACCGGTAAACAGGCTAAAATCAGCTACCATAAGGGAATGGCCGTATTCGTCCATACCAAAGGCGGGCTGATGTACGAGGCGTCCATTGGCGGCCAGAAATTCACTTTCAAACCGAAGAAATAAAACCACAGTTTGACAGTATTCGGGTTCAAAAGATAAGCTATCTTGTATGTGGCCATACGCCAAAACTAACTATTTTTAATTACAGCTCATGATATCGATATTTAGGAATTCAGTTGTCCACAACCGACCGGCATTCGCCTTCATATATACATTTTTAGTATTAAGGTGAAACTATAGGGGTTTTATTATTTTTGTGTTATCGTTATCCAGTTATGATAAATTCTTTAAGAAAATATGCTTGACCTAAACCAGTAAAAAGGGAGGTATAGCAATGAAAAAAATTTTAGCAACCATGCTGGTAATATTCTTTTTAATCGGGATTGTGGGTTGCGGCGGCTATTATATGGTCAAAGATCCGTCCAGCGGCAATGTTTATTACACGACAAAAATTAAAGACGAAAAAGGCGGCGCCATAAAGTTTAAGGATGCCAAGACCGACACGAGCGTGACAATACAGAACTCTGAGGTTAAAAAGATTTCTAAAAAGGAATATAAAAGCGCCCTTGAAGCCAAAGAGGCCCCTGAAACAAAAGAAGCTAAATAATAGCAGATATGGAACACGTTCTATTGTTAAAAGTTGCATTTATATCTTTCATAGCTGAATGTGGATGTACGGTTGATCAAAAACCCGGCTCATTTTTTGATGTTACTTTTCAAGAAAGATTCCAATCCAAGGTTGACAATGATC
The DNA here is from genome assembly GCA_037381105.1 of Desulfobacterales bacterium. Classification (GTDB taxonomy): domain Bacteria; phylum Desulfobacterota; class Desulfobacteria; order Desulfobacterales; family UBA11574; genus UBA11574. Next base: position 11,055 of record JARRRC010000081.1, on the reverse strand, counting down.
ATCATCAACCTTGTTTCTAATCAAATAGGTTAAAAGTTGTGCCGCTCATATCCTGCCACGACTGTGATTTGATTCACTGGTTTGGTCATGTGTCCGAAGGAAGCGCAGCAAGGTGCACCAGGTGCGGCGCAGTGTTGTATCAGAACAAACGGGACAGTATTGAGCGCACGCTGGCGTTGACGGTGACGGGGCTTATCCTGTTTGTGGTGGCGAATGCCTTTCCTTTCCTGGGTTTCAAACTCCAAGCCCAGGTCCATGAGACCATATTGATAACCGGTGTCCGGGAGCTTTATCATCAGGGGGTGTGGATCTTGGCAACCGTGGTGCTGTTGACGACCATTGTCATGCCTGCGGCACAAATGTTGGGATTGCTGTATGTGCTGGTACCGCTCAGGCTGAACCGGATCCCCTGGAAATTAAGAGAAGTGTTTCGGTTCGTTCTGTCCCTGCGGCCATGGGCCATGATGGAGGTATTCATGCTGGGCATTCTGGTTTCCATCGTAAAACTGGCCAAAATGGCAACGATCGTGCCGGGTATCGCCGCATTTGCATTCATGGCTTTGATTTTTATTTTGGCCGCGTCCCTGGCGACATTGGATCCCCATGCGGTGTGGGGAAAAATAAAATTTCAAGAGAATATCCGCATCTTTCCCGCTGCACGGTCCAAACCGATCGCCTGCCATACCTGCCACCTCCTGTGTCCTTCGCCTTCCCGCGAGGTTCATGGATTGACCTGCCCGCGATGCGGCACGCACCTGCACCGTCGCAAGCCCAGCAGCCTTGTACGGACCTGGTCATTGATCCTGGCGGCAGCAATATTCTACGTTCCGGCCAACGTGCTGCCGATAACCATTGTTACCTCTTTGGGAAAAAAACAGGCCGATACGATCATCAGCGGAGTTATGTACTTTATATCAACAGGCATGTGGCCCATTGCGCTGGTCATCTTCGTGGCCAGTGTGTTTGTGCCGTTGCTAAAGCTTTTGACCCTCAGTTATTTGGCTTCTTCGGTCCAGCGCAAATCCCGATGGCGACCCGGAGATCGGACGAAAATCTATCGAATGACTGAGATTGTTGGCCGATGGTCCATGGTGGATGTGTATGTGGTGAGCATCCTGGTTGCCATGGTGAATTTAGGCGCCCTGGCAACCGTTGAGGCCGGTCCCGCGGCAGTCTATTTTTGCAGCGTGGTGATTATTACCATGTTCGCAGCCATGAGTTTTGATCCCAGACTCATTTGGGACAATTGTGAGGATGGCCATGAATGAACAGCAAGGAGAAGAAACCGGTGATTTGGGTGCGGCCCAGGCTGTTATTAAACCCAAAAAAAGCATTTCCATTGTCTGGATCGTGCCGTTGGCGGCTCTTTTGATCGGCGGCTGGCTGGCATACAAAGCCATTACCGAAAAGGGCCCCACCATCACGATCACGTTTCAAAGCGCCGAAGGGATGGAAGCTGGCAAAACCAAGATTAAATTAAAAAACGTGGAAGTGGGTCAAGTAGAGGAGATCCATCTCAGCGCGGACCTGTCGCAAGTTATGGTAACGGCCCAGATGACGAGAGATGCCGAAGACTATTTGTCTGAAAACACCCGGTTTTGGGTGGTACGGGCCCGGGTGATGGGCGGCGGAGTTTCCGGTCTTGGCACGCTTTTTTCCGGGGCTTACATCGGCATGGATCCGGGAAAACCCGGCAACGAGGCCCGGTCCTTCAGGGGGCTGGAGACGCCGCCCATCGTAACCACGGATCTGCCCGGTCGCCATTTCATTCTGAGGGCGGAAAGACTGGGTTCGCTGGATATTGGAAAGCCCGTCTATTTCCGGCAGATCCAGGTGGGTCAGGTTGTGGCATACGAGATGGAAAAAGACGGAAATGCCGTTGATATCAAGATTTTTATTCATGCGCCCTATCACGAGCTTGTGCGCAACAATACGCGGTTCTGGAATGCGGGAGGGCTGGACGTATCCCTTGATGCCAACGGAATCAAAGTGAACACGGAATCCTTTGTAACCTTGATGATCGGAGGGGTCGCCTTTGAGACCCCCATGGATACGGAACCCGGTCCAGCCGCCCGTGAGGATGAAATCTTTCAACTGTATGACAGATACGAGGATATATACAAGAAAACGTATATGAAAAAGAAACGCTGGTTGTTACGCTTCGAAGGCTCGGTAGGAGGCCTTTCCGTGGGCGCGCCGGTGAAATTGAAAGGCATTCGGATTGGAAAGGTGATTGATATAAACCTGGAGTTTGATTTTGATGCCTTAGCCTTTCGAATCCCTGTGGTCATTGAGACAGAACAGGAGCGGATCGGATTCACCGGCAGACAAACCGTTGCCATAGAGCGTGGGGTCGAGTTACTTGTGGAAAAGGGTCTCCGGGCGCAACTCAAGCCGGGGAATCTCTTGACCGGACAACTTTACATTAATTTCGATATGTATCCGGATGAATCGCCTCGAAAGGTTGATTACGGTGGGAAATATCCGGAATTACCTACTATTCCAACGCCCATCGAAGAGATGACCAGAGGCATAACCAAGGTTTTGGACCGGCTGGAAAAACTTCCCCTGGAGCAGATCGGCAAAGACCTTCAAGAGACCCTGGCACATTTAAACAAGTCCACCGAACAGTTGCACAAGTTCATGCAAAATCTGGACGGGACGGTTATTCCTGCGGCCACCGACACGTTGGAGCGGTCCCAAACCACCCTGATGAAGCTGGACAGACTGTTGAGTGCGGAGTCTCCCACGGGTCATGAATTGAAACGCGCGCTGGCAGAGCTGGCTGACGCGGCCCGGAATATCAGCGTGCTGGCGGATTATCTGGGGAGACATCCCGAGTCCCTGGTGTTTGGAAAGGATAAGCGCAATGAAAAATAGAACAGGCTTTTTAAACGTCTGCCGGTTATGTCTACTTGTTGTGTTTTTGCTTGCGTCATGCAGTACCACCCCTGCGGTCAAATATTATACACTGAATCCTGGTTTCAATATTCAACCGAATAATTTGCAAACTGCTTCCGGAGATACCCTTGCCATCGGTGTGGGGCCGGTGGAGTTACCCAAATTTCTTGACAGGCCTCAGATCGTGACCCGAAAAAGTAGACACCAAGTTACGGTTTCCGAGTTCCACCGGTGGGCCGGCTCGTTTTCGGAAGATTTTTTACGGGTTCTGGTCAAAAACATTTCCATGCTTCTGCCGGAAGATCGAGTGGCCGCATATCCCTGGACCGAACAGTTTTCCCCGACTTACCGTATCCCGCTGACCGTTAATCAGTTTGACGGCCAATTCGGAAGGCAGGTTGTGTTGAACGTGACCTGGGTCGTATGGAATCAAAAAGGCGCAAGTGAACCCGTGGTCAGGCATACCCGTATCAAAGAGCCCGTATCGGCCGAAAACTACGATGCACTGGTTGAGGCCCAGAGCCGGGCCATCGCCGCCCTCAGTCGCGTCATTGCTGATGAAATAGCAAGGGTGAGCAAATAGGGACTTAAGTTTTCCAAGTAGTAAAACCTGACCAGGTGTCAGCGATACAGGCTCTAAATGCAGCCGCCTGAAACCCGAAATTTGCAAAAATTAAAATTTGATCTTACACTTCAAAATCTTAACTTCAATAAAACCTGACAATCTGCAAATCATCAAGATATATCAAAATCTTATGACGACCTGCTCAGATGATGATATCACAATGTCGCTTGTCAACTGTTTCGTCTACCGTTTATACTTGCTATTATAACATAAGGTGGTTTTCCAATTAAAAGGAGGGTTCATAATGAGAGTTATCGGAATTAACGGCAGCGCAAGAAAGGATGGTAATACGTCTCTTTTGATTCAAAAGGTTTTTAATGAGCTTAATGCGGAGGGGATTGAGACTAATCTGGTAAACCTCGGTCCGCAATCGGTGAATGGATGCTTGGCCTGTATGAAATGCTTTGAAAACCAGGATGGCCATTGCATTCAGAAGAAAGATAAATTAAATGAATGGCTGGATGAAATGAAAGCCTGCGACGGTATCATTTTGGGTACGCCGGTCTATTTTGCCGATATCAGCGGCCAGCTTAAATGTTTTATGGACAGAAGCGGAATGGTGGCAATTGCCAACGGCAATATATTTAAAAGAAAAGTGGGGGTTGGAGTTGTGGCCGTCAGGAGGGCCGGATCAGTGTCCGCATTTCACTCCATCAATTCAGAGGGCCGGATCAGTGTCCGCATTTCACTCCATCAATTCATATTTTACCATAGCAGAGATGATAATTGCAGGCTCCACTTACTGGAATATGGGATTTGGGATGGAAAAGGGGGAAACTTCACAGGACGGAGAAGGCATGCAAACCATGGCCAATTTGGGAAAAAATATGGCCTGGTTGATTAAATCGATCCACGCCGCAAAGGATATCGTCACTCCTCCTGAAACCTCCAAGGAAGTAATGACCAATTTTATTCGATAGGAATTGTGCCCCACTAACGGACAGATACATATCGTGGTCGGGCGAGATTCCAAGAATGTGGTGACTGCATATCAGTATCCAAACATATCTATGATTACAGATATATTGAGATTATCTTATAAAAATCAGATTTTTCAAAGACAACGTTTCTGTCTAAAATTAAGCTTAGGTCTGAGTTGTGATATGATATTATATATCTCAGAAATCTAAGGTGCTCGATATTGGGACTGCAGGTATCTCAGGTCCGCGATGGAGGTGTCTGGAACAGAAACACAAACTTGGTTATTGCAACTAAAATAGCAAAAAAATTTTGCTTATGAGTCTTCAGAATGATCACACTGACATGATTCACCGCGAGATTTTTCAAACGCTTCTCGTCCTTCCCTGAATGAGAAAATGGCTATGAGGACAGCCCCTATAGAATCAATGCCTCCTATACCGGTTATTTCATACCCAACACTGGCTAAGAGTAGGATAAGGGAGAGATAGAGACAGGCTTTCGTACAGTTGGCATCTTCCAAAATCGCATCGGAATTGAGTTGTCTTCCCACCTTAATCTTAAAGTGGATCAACGCCCACATTGTGAAAATGGATATCAATGCAATAACAATTCCCCAAAAAGTGGTTACAGGTCGATGTCCTTGGTAGATATTTATACCGGCAGTGACGAACAATCCGGCGGCCAAAAGATAAAATGCAGTGCCTGTGATTTGGAGTGCTCTTTTTTCAAATAAATCTGGGGGAGCGTCTAAATTGTATTGAATTCGCCGAACCATATTCCATATACCAATGCCAGATAAGACTTCGACAAAGGAATCGATACCAAAACCCAATAAAGAAAGCGTTTCATCAGCGACGCCGAAAAATACCGATACTAAGCCCTCAATAAGATTATAGAATATGGTGATTTGGGCGAGTAAAGATGCTCTTTTGTATAGATTTAGCTTTACTTGAGCGACTTCGTCGGATGATGTGGCAGGAATTTCCATTTAGTGTAGTCTTTTTATATTTTATCGAGCACAGATACTTTAAGATTACCTTATAAAAATCGGATTTGTCAAAGACAGTGTTTATGTACAAAATAAAACTCGTGCCTGAGTTGTGATATGGTATTGAAGTGTCTCAGAAATCTCAGGTGCATGATATTAGGACGAAATTGTAGCTATCTCAGATTTGTAGCTGAATCTCCAAGTCCGATATCTTGTGGTTTACATAAAAAAATGGAATTGAATTTATAATTCACACTGTTTTATGCATTAACTTGATTGAACATAGATAGTCGTAGTGCGTGGCTTGAATATTACTCAGGTGAACTTTGGTGTGTTGAGAATAGTTAACCATTTTTGAAATATGTCTTTTAAATACAAATTTACACCCGCATTCACATCCAAATCGTTGATTGTCATCAATGCCGATTAATCGGTTGCCGGCCCGGATCACCGATGAATGGCAGCGCCAGGAGCCAGGGGAGGGTCAGCTTATTGGCATCGCGAAACTGACTGAGCCCAATAGTCATCCCCACATGACCCTTTTCTGGTTGAGCTTTGTAGGTCCCGAACAGGCGGTCCCACCAAGATAAATTGAAGCCGAAATTGCTGTTGGTTTCTCGGATGATCACGGAGTGATGTACTCGATGCATGTCGGGTGTGACAACAAAATAACGTAAGAACCGGTCCAACTGCATCGGGATTTTAATATTACCATGGTTAAACATTGCCATGCCATTTAATATGACCTCGAACACAAGTACTGAAAGCACAGAGGGGCCAAAGACACATATTGCCGAGATTTTTATTCCCATGGATAACATAATTTCAATGGGGTGAAACCTCAACCCTGTAGTCAGGTCAAAATCCAAATCGGCATGGTGCATCATATGAAGTCGCCAAAACAGTGGAACTGAATGAAACATTACATGCTGAAGGTAAATAACCAGATCCAAAAGAATGATACCAGCGACGATTTCCAACCAATAGGGCAATTCCAGAATATTCAGTAATCCCCAGCCGCGCTCATGGGCCATCACCGCCATGTCTACTGCTAAAAATGGGAATACCAGTCGCAATAACAGCGGATTTCCGATGACGATAGCCAGGTTGTTGATCCAGCGAGATTTCTTGGAAGTCGTAAGGTCGCGGCATGGAGATTTGAGCTCAAAGAGTGCGACTGCTGTGAAAATTGCTAAAAATATTGTGGGACGAATGATGACTTCGTATTTCATGGTCTCGGACTGAACATTGAATATTGATTTCGTTTATAAAAAAATTATCGCTTGAATAATCGCTTAATCAAACCTTTTTTATCCGATTTGGGTTCGGGAATGCCCAAATGACGACAGATGACACTTTCGAGTTTTTCATCTGAGACATCGGAACCTTCCACCACGATTTCTTCTCCTACCATAACGGCAGGAGCGACCGGAAGGTCAAGTTCAAAATACTCATCAGTGGAATATTCTGCTTTGGGTTTGGATATGGTTTCGATTTCTATGTCATATGTTTCGCCCAGCCTGGGCATCATGGCTTTGAAATGCTTTCATGGCTTTCCATTGGGTTCAATGGAATCAGGCAGATTCCTTTATCACTAAGGGAGTTTTTTCATTTCTGCCATTCGGATCAAAAATTGATTTGGCGGTAGAAAATCCACCAGGCGAAGATCGTCTCGTTCATTCCCCTTGCCATTTAAAAATACAACTGTCGGGACTCCTTTGACCTCATATTCCTTTAACAGAAGTTCATTAACCGGATTATCTTTGCGCGTGAGGTCTACTTTAATCATAATAAAGTCCTGTTTTGCCTGTTTAACGATTTCTGCATCATGAAAGGTGATCTCTTCGAGTTCGCGGCAGGGGCTACACCAGTCAGCATAGAAATCAATAATTACGGGTTTGTTTAATTTCTTTGCTTCTTTCAAAAGTTCTTCTGAATATGACTGCCAATTTATGCCAGGTCCCTTTGTGAGCCATGAGCCTATGAGTATCGTAGCCATAACTACGCTTATAATGACTATACTGTTCCTGATCCAATCAAATGCTCGAAAGCTTGCCTTGGTCTTGTCTATCCATCCCAAGTGGAGCCCTGCTGCAAGGGCCACAGCTGCTAATAACACGATTCCAGCCGCTTTGGGCAAAATAGGTCTAATGAAATAGGCGGCCATCCCCACCAGAACCCATCCCATAAGTTTTTTTACCCAGATCATCCATTCACCGGAACGGGGAAGCTTATCTATCTGCCCTGAAAATATAGCCAAAAAGAAAAGCGGTAACCCAAGGCCGAGGCTCAGGGTGAAAAAGACGATAAACCCCAGCCATGGGCTTCCCATGCTGGCTATCCAGGTCAGCAATCCTAAAACAAAAGGACCGATACAAGGAGCAGCCACCACTCCCATGGTCAACCCCATGAACAAGGTCCCAAAATAGCCTGCGTAGGATTTTGATGCAGCATTCATGAGACCGCTGGGAAGTCGCAATTCCCAGAACCCAAAAAGACTGGTGGCAATAAAAATCAAAATCGCTGAAACCGCAGCAAGCACCAGAGGGTTCTGAAGCAAGGCCCCCATAAGACCACCAGTCAGTGCAGCAGTTACACCAAGGGCTGAATTGGTGATAGATAATCCGCCGACATAACATAATCCATGACCGATTATTTGGCCTTTACCGCTCCGGCCACCAAAATAGGAGACGGTAATGGGAATCAAAGGGTAGACACAGGGGGTCAGGTTAAGGGCCATACCTCCCGCAAAAATACCTAAAAGGGTCCAAATCATGGCCCAGCCATAGAGAGGTCCCGGTGTCTTAGGTTCCTTTGACATTCCTGAAAGTCCTGCCGGGGTAATCTCAACCGGCAATCCTTTGGCGTGCCATTCCGGATAACCCAAAGGATCACGATAAACATTGGTGTAACCGAGCTTAACAGCCACACGGGCTGCCGAGTCGCTGCGGACTCATGCTAAACCCGCTCAGTAAAACACGATAGTGCGATCCTTGTCTGCTCCTAAAAATGTTTTCAGATCGCCTGCCTTGCGCCACCGCGACCACCAGGTAGGCTCCATGGGAAAATTTACCGCACCTTTAATATGACCAGTGCGATATTCCCATTCCTGGCGTGCATCTACGAGAAGGAGGCTGCCGGGGTTTTTGCTGTAGCGCTTCCACAACTCTTCCGTGTTGATAATTTGATATCCACCCTGTTTCGCTTCGTTTTGGACATCCTCCCAGGTCGCCTCTTTCGGCGTAACGCTGCGATTCGTGAACCAGAGGGCCATAATCGTAATAGCTATGGCTGTAAAGGCCAAAAGAGCTTTTCTAAAACCGTTCATTTTAACCTTTCCTTAAATCTTTCTTTCTCTTTTTAATTTAGTAACAAGGAAGTTAGCCCCTGACCGAGAAAGTCCCAAACCCTCAGCAAGATCCGTTGGATCTGAAGAATCGGTCCTTTTGGTGAAAGCGATCACTTCGCTCTCCAGTTCTTCCAGCCAGTTTTCAAAAAGGACAAGTACTTCGGGGTCTGTTACAGCCGATAGCTGCCTGGATTGTGCAACTTTCTCCACCAGACTTTGGCACATTTTCGTTGGATCGACACCTTCGTCCATGCATTCCGCCAGTCAGAGGTGAACCATGCTTGATATTTTGTCGTTACCGGAGTCACCAATAAGGTCTATAACAAATTTAATTCGGTCATCTTCATCCAAAAGCGGAAAAAGGTCCTTTAATACAAAAGCTAACGCAGATGCTGCCTCTTGAGGTTCCATGTTGTTTATTAAATCTTGAATTTTATCTACGTTCATAGGGGTCATCTCCATAGGTCAAAAAGTTTTTCTCCGTGTCAACAGATCCGTGGCTAATTTATCTAAATTCATAAGAATATCAATGACTCTTTTGTCTGCTAATTCATAGTAAATAAAGGGTCCCTCCCGCTCCACTTTGACCAGAAGCGACCGTTTCAGCTCTTTAAGATGATGAGATATCAGCGGCTGAGACAATTGAAGTTCTTCAACGATTGCGGAAACCGATTTTTTTCTATTGCTGATGCACAGCAATATTCGCAAACGATTTTCATCGCTCAGGCTTTTTGCTAAAAAGGCAGGTGCTTGGAGGTTTTCAATTTTCAAACCATTTTTATAATTTTTCTTTAGCAATTTCTTTCTCCTTACCAAAGCGGATAAGACTCCGAATGCTCGATATCAACGGTAATCTTTAAATTTAATTCAAAAGAGTTATAAACATATAAATGACAGTTTATATGTTTATACTAAAGATGTCAATTAGAATTTTAAAATTTCTCTATTTATCTTTATTATCAAAATTTAAGCTTGAGGCCAGGAAGGGTAATAGAAGCCAAGTGTTAAAAGTTTTTGAACTTAAATTTCTCGTCTTTTAAGGATTAATTAAGTTGTTTAAAGTGTTTTACACTGTGATGCTTGTCTTTGATAACTTGCAAGAAACCCAAATATCTTATGATTACAAACTGATGTGATACTAAAAACCTATCTATCATTGATCAGTATTCATATAACCATTCAAAATATGAAAATATCATCCGCCTCAACAACCTGTGATAAGTCTGACATAGCTGCTGTTATCTTTTACCATAGGATAGGTCATGACAATGACGGCACAGAATATTCCTTGCTCTCTCCTTTGCAAAACATAGGTAACCAGTTCTTAAATAGTATCTCTATTTTTTTATCAACATATCTTTGTAGGTCTTTTGGAACATTCATAAGAAAGCAGTATGTGTATGGATTTCTAATAAGGCAGGGGGGTGATGTGCTAATTTTCCCCTTCATTTGTCAACACCATCTGTCAATTATGTGTTACCAATTTGTGTAACAGATGAAATTGATCAAATTTGGGAAAAACTCATAAAAAACCCTCTTTAAAAACAGAGGGTTTAATGTGGTTTTTGGTGGCGATGCAGGGAATTGAACCCCGGACACTACGGATATGAGCCGTATGCTCTAACCATCTGAGCTACATCGCCATAGTATGTTTAGGTTTAAAACATGAAAAACGGAACTTCTAACAGTTCAGATTCTTCAAGTCAAGTCCAAAACTTTAAACTTATGCTATCCTGCTGCCCCTGCTGAAGTCGAACTCGCCACTTCAATGGAGAATTCTTCGAGATCTTCCGGCAGATTCGAAAATACGATCATAAACGGAAGCTCTCCGCCTGGTTTGACCATCATATTCGATTTATTATCCCCGGCACGGTTTAAAAGTCGTTTCTTTATAGCGTCTAAATCCATATTGGATAGTTCAATATCCGACAGAACATTCCCGCCAAAAGCAGTTTCTGTCTGGTAAAGGACTTTTCCTTTTTTATACAATTTCCCGTTGATTTTGATAAAACGACGGACATCCGGATATCCATTTTTAACTCGCCCGGTTATCACAAAAAGCTTGCCTTCCTTAACATTAAGCAGAAATTTGCTGTTGACATCTAAAGTGTCTATCTTAAGACTGCCGGTTGGATCAGAAACTTTGGGTTTAAAATAATCGCTGATAAAAGGAATTTGTTTGAGAAAGGGAATTTCAATATTCATGTAGTCAAGCAAGACATAAGTGCCGTAAGATCCACCAGCCAACAATACTAAAATCAGCAGAACAAC
>JARRRC010000080.1:0-7495 GCA_037381105.1 Desulfobacterales bacterium | reverse complement strand
TGTTCTGATCATTTTTGCAAATGAATCGGCCCAACGGCTTTCCGATCAAATAGATTCTTTCCATACCCAACATGGCGGCGACGGTAAGGTTTGCCTCCAAGATAAAACCCTTATCCGAAACCGTTATGTATCCGACCGGTGAAAAATCATACAAATTCGAATATAGGTCCCGGGAAGCTTCGAGTTTCTGCTGGATCTTTCGAAGCTCATCGTTCTGCATTTCAAGTTCGATATGATGAACATGCAGATCTTCCACCAGTTTTTTTACATCGACCGACGCGATATTTTTAACAGATTCGGGATGCTTATCCAGGAATTCTTGCACACGCTTTCGTAGAGATAATGTTTTATTTTTCATTCTCTTAAACCTTCGACATCTTTGGTAGTTTACTATATTTCTAATCTGGATGAGAATGCATATAAAACCTTTTTAATATTATACGAAGTTTTTCACACCATATTTTCATTGGAACTCATAATAAGATAACATTTTATAAAGAGTTAGTGGTGAAAGATAATAGCTATGAGTTTTTAATAAGGTAAGATTTGATAACCTGCAAGGATGAAAATGCTCCATTGACGTTTCCAATTATCGATTCATGTAGAAAGTGAAAATTTTAAAACGACAATTTAAAGCAAACTAGAATTACCAAACTAAATCAAATATGTAAAATTGATAATATAAATACTTTAGGAAATAATGATTTATTTTTTCTATGTGTGGGGATATTTTGTGTAGATATCTTGCCACCACGACATAAATAAGTCATACTGATATATCAAATGGATTTAACACGGTTTTTACATTTTTCCAAATGAGTGATAACTCTAAGATATCATTTGGTTATCAATTTATGTGCTCATGGCAAAAGATCACAAAATTGATTTCAGTTCAGAATCTTCTATTTTGGGGAATCGAAGAAACGCCAAAATTAACATGAATATACATATTCGTTTTTAGGAGTATTATGGAAAAAGAGGACATTCAATATGTTAACTGTGCTCACTGTGGAGCAAGGGTACGTTCAGAGGAAGCAGTTCATTTTAAGAGTGTCTTTATATATGGTAATCATTACCATTGTAGAGACTGAGATCCCGAGGGAAAATGGGATTGCATGATAGACGATGTAGCTATGCATTAAGTGTCGATGGACAAAGATGATTTGACAAAGGTCAAAATTAGAATTTATTTGCTCTGACACCCCAAAGATATGATATCTCCTACATATAAGAAAATAGTGTTAAAGCTTGAATTGTGAATAAATCGCAACTTTAAATCACAATTGAAGCTTTGATACTAATAATCAGAATTTGTGGTTCACGGCAGACCTGTCGGCCCGCTGGTCATCCGCATCGATATATTACAAAAATACAGGAAAAAACTTATGAAAACAATTGGTCTACTGGGTGGTATGAGTTGGGAAAGTACGCTCGACTATTATAGAGCAATTAACGAGGGCATCAAAAATGCTCTTGGCGGCTTACACTCAGCAAAAATTGCCATGTACAGTGTTGATTTCGAACCAATCGAAAAGCTGCAACATGAAGGTGATTGGGAAGGGACGGCAAAAATTTTATCTGAAGCGGCCAAAAGTGTTCAGGCTGCCGGTGCTGAATTTTTGCTCATCTGCACAAACACTATGCACAAGGTTGCTCCGGAAATTGAAGCGCAAATTCAAATTCCATTGCTTCACATTGCAGATGCAACAGCAGAAATCCTCGTAAAAGAGGGCATTAAATCAGTCGGGTTGTTGGGAACGTCATTTACGATGGAACAGGAATTCTACAAGGGAAGGCTTACTGATAAATACGGCCTCCGGGTGTTGGTGCCTAATAAAAATGATAGGCAAATTGTTCACAAAGTAATTTATGAAGAACTTTGCATGGGGAAAGTTAAGAATGATTCAAAGGTCGAGTATTTACGCATCATAGATGCCTTAGCAGCTAAAGGGGCTGAAGCAGTAATACTTGGTTGTACAGAAATCGGGATGCTGGTCAATCAAGCTGACACCAATGTGAAACTCTTGGATACCACAGCAATTCACGCAAAAAAAGCAGTGGAGTATGCAACAACATAACATCTATACGGCCTTCCGATGTCAATGTCGGGAAAAGGTTCGAAAAATATGTTATCTCAAGGTAGGAAAGGGCGAGAATGCAAAAGCAACATGAAATAATGATCCATTACCTTGATGGATCGCAGGGTGTTTGCATTAGTACAGGTAATAATGCTGCATGGAATTGTAAGTGCGAACGAGAACTTCCACTGATCGGTTACTCAGACGAAATCGGTTCAAAACGAGAATCCTCAAAAATAGAGTGCCCAAATTGTAAGCGTATCTATCGAGTTGTAGCGCCTGGGCTAAAGAAAGTTCCTACTCATGTTGAGCAACTCAAAGAGTAAGATGGTATAGGATAAAGGAAAAGAGCTAACATCGCGCTGGTGTGGGACGCAAAAACAGAACGCGCCCCACAGCTAGGCGTTGGACACAAATAAACCGAGCGGTGAAAAATCATGAACCAGCGACAAGTTTGCATTGGAATAATGGCAGCACTTTGTCTACTTGTTGGCAACGCTCTCGCCGCTCAGAGCGCGTCCAGGAACGACATTCTGCTTTCGGCGGCATCACCGTTTGAGGATCTTACGGAGTATGCCTTGGCCGCTAATAAGAAGGGAATGAAACTCGCGCTGAAAGCATACGCCGATCAGGCTGTAGGAGTAAACGAGGTGGTGTCTGAAAAAACACGAAATAATATTGATGGATTGATCGCTACCATCAAGAAATCCGAACGTCGAGGAGACAATGAGACAATCGCTCTGAAGTCTGTTGAGGTATATCGAATTCTTATTGAATCTCTGGATGTTGATAGCCTTGTGGTGCCCATCCAAATCTCGTTGCTAGACTATGCTGGGTTTAAGTTTGAGACCCTTTTGCATGCCAGGTCTACAAACTGGCCGGAGCTCAAAAAAGTAGCCGAAGAAGCGCACCGGAATTGGGTCGCAGTCCAGCCTCGTGTTGCTGACAAAGCGTTGCGTGATACGGTCGAAGCGGCGGTTGCGGGCATGTACAAAGCATGCATCGAGAAAAACGCTGAGATGGCTGTTTTTGCTGGGCAAATCGATCTGGCACTGGTGGACATCCTTGAAGGGTACTTTGAACGGGCGTCACAATGATTATTGCGATTTGCGATTTGCGATTCGGGTTGTGCCACAGTTAAACTCTAAAGTTTGGCGGCAGCGGCCTCGCAGGGAACTTTCTTTATGAAAACATGACGCGCCCCGACAGCCTGCTTCTATAAAAATTATCAGCCGGTTTGGAGAATTCTATGTTCAAGTGGTTTATGGATCGGCGTCGAAAGAAGCTCACCCAGGCTCCGTTTCCTCCCACATGGGAGGATATCATTCGTCGCAATATCGCCCACTATTGTTTGCTGGAGGATGATCAGCGCGCTCACCTGCGTGCTCTGGTTCAGGTCTTTATTGCTGAAAAACATTGGGAAGGCGCTGGTGGACTTGAGCTGACCGACGAGATCCGCGTTACGATCGCCGCACAAGCTTGTCTGCTTATTTTGGGTTTGGCCCATAACTACTATCGCAATGTCACGTCTATCATAGTCTATCCTTCCACCGTTGTTCCTCCTCAACGCCGACCGGGTTTTTTTGAGAATACTACCGCACCGGCGGAGCTTGAGCATCCCATTATCGGGCAGGCGTTCAAGCAGGGGCCGGTAATTATCATCTGGGATGCAGCCCTACGCGGAAGCCGTCACCCAGAGTTGGGTCACAACGTTATTTACCACGAATTTGCGCACAAGCTGGACATGCTCGACGGGACTGCCGACGGGACCCCACCATTGCATGACCGGGATGAATATCGCGACTGGGTTCGAATATGTTCGCAGGAGTATCTGCGTCTCAAGCATGACACCGAAAAAGGCAAGAAATCTTTTTTAAGCGCCTATGCCGCGACCAACGAAGCGGAATTTTTCGCCGTCGCCACCGAGCAATTCTTTGATCAGCCGCAGCTAATGATGGCGCATGCACCGGACCTTTATCGCATTTTGCACGAATATTACCGGCAGGACCCTTACAAACGCGTCTCTCGGCGACACGGCTGTATAGGGGACGATTGGCGATTGGGGGTCGGACCGCGATAACAATATGATATAATGAACCATACGTTTAAAAAATACGCCTCAAAATGGCTTAAAAGGGCATTTATGATACCAAAAGCAAACGTTTAAGAAAGAATTGATTTTACCCTTGAAAAATATTGATTTAAAAGTCGGAAAAGCCTATTATAGGCTTAATAACCCGTAAGTCATAATAAAATAGCGTGGCCAGACCCCCATTTCATAAAGGTCTATTGTAATCCGATACAATATCCGCCCACTCTTGGGCAAGGCGTTCCCCGTAACATAACCAAGGAATAAATTACCAATGAAAGCAGCAAAATTTAGAGGATGGCTCAAGCGTCTCGTCGCACGCGGTGGGATTATTGTATTTTTTATTATGGCTTTTGAAGTGATGATAATGATAAGCCCTTTTGCCTTTTTCTACTATTCCGTCTTCAGTCCGATCTTCCACTGGCTGGATGCTTACCCAGTGACGCAGTGGCTCACACATTTCTTTTTACCCCATATGATACTGCCACCTACCTTGCCGCTTAAAATCATTCGCATCTCAGGATCTGTGCTGTTCGTGCTCGGTTGCACTACCTTTACTATCTGTGCCCTGCAGGTTTATCTGGGAAAAATATTCAAGCGGGGAATAGCAAACCGTGGAATTTATCGTTTTGTCCGCCATCCTCAATATTCTTCCCTCGGAATTTGGGGAGTGGGCATGGCGATATTGTGGCCGCGTTTTATAGTCCTCGGGACCCTGTCGATCATGTTCATTCTGTACTATTTTTTGGCTAAAGAAGAAGAAAGACGTATGGTGGCTGAATATGGCGATTCCTATAGGCAATATATGCGTGAGACAGGTATGTTTTTCCCATCCATAAGAAGAAGTAAATCAACCTTCACCGCGCCAGTTGTTCTATCTTATCGCAAAATTATACTCGTTCAGCTGTTTGTGGCAGCCATGGTTATTGGTACTGGTTTTGTGTGCCGGTTTCTTACTTTACATTCACTCCAAGTTAAATCAAAAAACAATATAGCACTTGTGTCCATTATGCCGGAAGATAGCGAAAAAGAGCTGGAAATACTGAATGCCATACAATATAGGCATATGAAATTTTTAAATAATGATAAGGAGTATCTGGGTTATGTAATGCCGGTAGATTACATCATGCAAGGAATGATCGCGAATACAGGAGGAGAATCTCATTTATACAAACAACATCATACAGTTGGGCTCATAATCGACTGGGTGATCCATCCATTCGAGCATTTAAGACGGTCGCCATCTGCCCGGATGGCGAAAATGAGGCATGTTGATCCGAAAATGGCAAGACGGCATCATTGCCCATTAGGTATTAATAATCAAAATCTGGATTGTAATAATTGCGAATATAGGCGAGTCGTTTTCGTGGAGGTGGATAATCCCGCTAACAGTCATATGACCGAAAAAGAGCTGTTTGCGTTTAACACCAGAAGAATACCTGTTGGTTTTATTGATATTGATACTAAAACCGGTGACGTCAGAAATATAAAAAGAGTAGATTCGAAAACAGCCTGGAGCGACGTACCCACTCCGGCGATATAGACCGAACAATACGCTGGACAGGGATTTTCGGTCCTGCCGGGCTGTCAACCTGTAGCTTTCCGTTAGGGAAATCATTGTCACCAATGCGACACCTCACTTCGGCTTTATTATTCAAAGTCGATTCAAATAATGCCTAACATTTATATGGCCTTCGCTTGTCAAGAAAAAACTACTTTTATAGATCGGAAGAAGTAAAGAAATAAGTTTCCGCCTTTGGCCATGGTACCTTTTTAAATTAAAATGGATAACTTGGAATGGATAACTTGGTCATACCCCAATACACAATAGAATAACGAGGGAGGAAAAATGAATACAACTATCGAACTAAGCTTTTATCCACTCCAAGAACATTATCGTGAACTCATTAAGGATTTCATTCGCAAGTTGAAGGAATATAAAGATTTGAAGATAACTGTCGGCGATACCTCGACAGTTATGATTGGCGAGCATACCCAAGTGATGAACTGTATGAGGGAGATGATGGAGTGGAGCCACACAAATCAAGGCAGGTCGGTCTTTGTGGCAAAGATTATTTTGGATTATGATCCATCTTTATGAGAAATGAATATGAATTTCGACCAATCAGGAGACTTGAAGAAGACTTCGACGTTTTGCAGCAACTGCCGAAAGAAAATTGAGAAAGGAAAAGAGTATAATTACGATATAAATGTTTTATGTGAGGATTGCTATATCGATATGCACACCCATAGCATTCGTAAGACACATTGGCAGTATCTCGGTTCAATAAAGACCGGATATTTGATACCGGGTAAAAACGACTCGTCCAAGTAGTGCCCAACCCCTTATAAGCCTCCTGAGAAAGCATTTTTGTTCACCAAGTTCATGTTTAAAAATGGAGGTTTTGATGAAGACGCTGCTTAAATCTAAAAATACTGATATTGATAAACTGGGCAAGGTGGGTCTGTTGATTTCTCGGCTGGTCTACGGTTACTTGTGGTATACTCAGCTTCTATGGAAACTGCCGCCCACCTTTGGTTGCCCACCGAATTTCGCAGTGACGACGAATATTCATGCGCGTACGTCTGGTCTTTGCGATTGGGTGGGCATGCTGATTCTCTACTCAAAGTGGCCATTGCAGTCATACCTGGTGAAAACCCTGGTTGCTCCCAACATGTCATGGATGGGGTATATCATCTTCCTGATGGAAGCGTTCGTTGCGGTAACTTTGATTCTTGGTTTGTTTACGCGGTTGGGAGGTCTGGCTGCTTTACTTCAGGCGATCAATCTATATATCGGCGTATCTGCCGTCCCCGGTGAATGGTATTGGACCTATGGAATGCTCGCCACGCTTGGATTGATCTTCCTTGCAATCCCAACTGGCCGCGTGTTTGGCATTGATGCCTTGTTGCGCCCGCGTCTTCAAGCTAAAACCGATCAAGGAAATCGTCTGGCGAAAATACTATTGGCCCTGACTTGATCTAAAAGGGAAAAGATGGCTTGCTCCAAGGATTTCATTCGCAAGTTGAAAGAATATAAAGATCTGAAGATAACTGTCGGCGATACCTCGACAGTTATGATTGGCGAGCATACCCAAGTAATGAACTGTATGAGGGAGATGATGGAGTGGAGCCACACAAATCAAGGCAGGTCCGTCTTTGTGGCAAAGATTATTTTGGATTATGACCCATCTTGATGAGGCTTCATCCATACTCATGACAGATGTTTCGTGCGGAATCTCTCCCCAAAAGAAGCTGGGAGCTTGAGGGCCCCTTAAATTATAAGTGTATCTGAAAAATAACAGGAATATAATAATTTAATGAGCGC
>JARRRC010000079.1:0-8578 GCA_037381105.1 Desulfobacterales bacterium | reverse complement strand
ATAGATGAGGGAAGGACTTATGGTCAGAATTTCTCTGGGCTCAAATGAAGTTTCCTCATCAACGGGAATGGTCCCCACATCACGCGGGTAGCTTTTTTTATATGAATATACAAAAGAAAGGTCTGCGTCAAATTTTTGGAAAAATTTGCGGCTGAATGATACTGAAACGCCTCTTTGTCTGGTGCCGAAATTGGTATTAAACTCTTCTCTGGTTTCACCGAACATGTTCATTGCCGACTTGATTCGAGTCCCCAGAAACCTGGGGTCGGCGTAGCCCAGGTCTCCCCGATACCCGATCTGGCTGATTTCTCCACTTGTCCAAACCTGTTTGTTTAATCCAAAAAGATTCCGGTCGCCGGACAGGATGTTTGCGTAAAAGCCTCTTTCGGTGTCATATCCCCCGCCGGTTTGAATGTAGTAAGGCTTTTTTTCGTCCGGTTCCGTAAGCAGGTTTACGGTATCCTCCTTTTCTTTTAACCCGAATGTATCGAAACGAACCGAATCAAATGCTTCGATGTTACGGATATTGCGCTGGGATATCAAAAATTTTTTCAGAGAAAACGGATCTCCCGGATTGAGCTCCATCTCATTTTCAATCACACGTTTTTGGGTAATAAAATTTCCGATAGATGCCAATTGACCCATTTTTACGAAAGGCCCTTGATCTATTTTATATGTTATTGCAGCTTCTGTATTGTCCTTGTTGATGATCACGGTTCCCTTGACAGTGACATGGGGGTATCCTTTTTCCGAAATCATTGAAGACAACGTATTTTCATCACTTTGAACCATGTACCTGCGGAAGGCGGATCCCTTTTTCAATGCAATGGACTGAAGGGCCTCGGATTCCGATACTGCTGTCAGACCGGGAAATGTGACGGTTGCCACACGAACTTTAGCACCTTCCGAGATGTTAAACGTAACGTCCACGCGTTCCTTGTTTTCTGCAATATCTTTTTTAACCGCAGTATCACTCTTAACGGTAGCATCGATATATCCGTGCTTCCGGTAAAGGGCTCTAACGGCACGGTCGTCTTCATCCACATCTTTATCCGGCAATCTTTATATCCGGCCTTAAGGTAGCGTTTTTTGATGTTTCGTATACTTTTTATTAAACCGAAATCTTTCTCATTGCCCTGTTTAAAGAGGATTAAATCCTTCTTCAACTGACAATTCCAAAACGCCGTGTTGCCCCGAAATTCAATATCATACTTTGGCCCTTCATCAATGTTTAAAGAAATAAAAACATTCCGGGTTTCGGCATCCTTATCAACAACGGCCTTCACATCAACGTCCGGATAGCCTTTTCTCCGGTAAAACAGAATCAGATTTTGGATATCATTTTGAAGTTCTTTCTTCTTAAAACGCCGCATAAAATCCGGAACCCACCACGATTTATACGTTTTGATGCGAAACTCGAGACGGATCTTTGAAAACGCACGGTTTCCTTTGATGTCAAGTCGCCGGATATGAAAAAAACCACCTTTGTCGATATCGACATAAACCGTCACATTTGAGTCAGCAGGATCTTCTTTCACCTTTAAATCAACAATCGGCGCGATATATCCTTCATTCTTATATTGCCGGACAATGGCCGCCTCTTTGGCAAAGAACGTTTCCGGATGATATCCGTCTCCGGGACGGAGCTGCATGGCGCTGAGGATTTCTTTTTCCAACAAAGGAAACCCGCCTTTGATTTTAATGTCCTTTACCCGAGGATAGGGCGTTACTCGAAAATGAAGTGCCAATTGACCGTTTTTTGCGGATGTTTCGTAAGCATGGATGGTTTTAAACAATTTCGATGTTTTTAAAGCCTCCAGTGAATCCTGGAATCGTTTCGTTGAAAAAAGTTCTCCCTGGTGTATAAAAATGAGTTGTTTTACCACATCAACCCATGGGCTCACATCCCCTTTTATCCCCTGCACATCGACAATAACTTGTGATACTATGGGCTCGTTTCGACCTGATTTCTCCGTTTGCGCATATGCAGCCTTATTGGCGACAGAAATGATTAGAATCCACAACAATACGAATATTTTTATCTGCTCTTTCCGCTTCCAGTTTATCATCTGAATCAATCTTTTCTATCGAAATTCAAGTCTGAATTGAATCCCGCCGCCGTAATGCCCCTCGTTATCCTCAAAGGCCTCCACTAACAGTTTTTCAAGAATTTTATATTCCGTTATGACCTTTTGAATGACCTTGGCGTTTTTTGTCTGCACACCGTATTTGACGGTTACTCTTTTTGAAAGCTCTTTGCCTACAGTAACTTTTACCTCATCTGACGCCTCGGCATCTTTTGCTTCATTATATTCCAGCGCCACAATATCCAGACCGGTGGCGTCCTTAATTTCTTTTTGAGCGCTTTCGGCAAGAACATCGGCAAGCATCTGTTTTGCAGATAATGACGAACCGCCTTCTCCTGCAACCAGTTCCCGTGTTGTTTTTCCGGTGATCAGCAAAGAAATAATATCCTGCTCGCTTTCCGACGGATCTGAAGAAAGATCAAACTTGAGATTATCCGGTGTTCCGGAGACATTTAAAAATACAGTCCACTCCCGAATTTTAACATCACCCTGTATATCAATCGTCGGCTCGATTTTATACGGGTTTATAAAATCCAAAACCCCTTTTTTGACATTAAATTCATTTCTTCGAAAGTACACGGTTCCGGATTCGACTTCAGCCCTTCCGCTGATCAGCGGTTTGTTAACCGTTCCGTGGATATAAAGATCGGGTTTGATCGCTAATAAAGCGATGTTATTATCAACAACAAAAGGATCTTTGTATTTAATTCTACAATCAATGGCCATGTTATCGAAAACGGGCCAGGGGGTCTTTGATGTTACCAACGGTGCTGCCCGTGATTCTTGGGCAATGTTTTCAATAGGATTCAGACGAACATCTTTACTATACCTTCCCTCAAGAATCATAATATTTCCTTTAATCAGAGACTTTTCCAATGAGCCTCGAACATCCAGCTCGGAACTCAACCGGACATCCAACAGGTCAGGAATCGTAATGGGAAGGTCATCCGCTTTCAACCTGAGTCCTAATTTAGACAATCGGTATCGGTCAAGGTCAACGTCACCTGAAAGTTCGAATCGGCCTGCGCCAAGCATTCCCTTGATATTGTCAAGGATAACGGCTTTGGGAGTGGCTCGAATATGACCGTTGATATCGTGAAATTTTTGAAAAAGGCCGGGAATCATTACGTTGCCGTTTTCAAGGTCAGCATCGAAATCAAAGCTCGGCTGAGACCCATTTTCGGTGACACGAAGCGAAAAGCGGGCTTTTCCGCCTGCATCGGAAACCGAATCCGTGAACATCGGAAAAATGTCAAAAGGAATAATCCCTTCGGCTTTCAAGTCGATATTTCTCCATAATTTGCCGGTGCCCGAAATCGTGAAATAGCCCTTTTCGAGTAAGGAGAGCCGCATTTTCGGAACCGTTATTTTATCCTTGTTCACGAAAATCCCAAGGTCCCGGCCTGAAATCAACGCCTTATTTTTCCAGAAAAGTGCCAACTGAGCGATTTTAATCGCACCGTCGATCTGTAACGGCGCACTATAATTCCCTTTTATATCGATGATTCCGGTAACGGTACCGCTGAGCTCTTGTTCACCGAGAAGCTGTAAATAAGGCGTCAAATCCGTGTGATCAAAACGGGCGGATGCTGAAAAAGAGCGAGTCTGCAATTCATATGTTGCCTTCAAGTCAAAATCCGGTCCACCTTCAAGATAAGCGGTTTGATTCTCAACGCCGATGTTAAGGGAAATTTTTCGAAGTTTTTTGTTATTGAATGCCAGACCGTCGAGAACCGCCTTCCCCTTGAATTGCGGGTTTGAAAATTTGCCTTTACCGGACAAATCAAAAGATAGTTTCCCCTTATCCATATTAAGAGATGTCAATTTTTCAATATTTTTTATTGAAATATTACTCGAGATCATGTTGAGTTCATAATGTTTGTCCGTGGAAACCCAGCCTTTTAATACGATTTTCTCTCCCGGAACAATGGCAAGCGTCAAAGGATCCACATTAACGCGACCACCCTCAAGACGTGATGCCAACCGAAGGTCATGGATCTTCTGGATGCCGAGGTCGACATCTTTTCCGTAAAGATCAAGTAATCCCTTAGGATGGCCAAAATTTCCTTTAAAACGGCCGTTCAGAACAAATTTTCCCTTCATGCCTTCGACAAAATTTTCCAGAAACAGGCTGTCTGCGTTTAATGCGAAATTAAAAGCAGGGTCCCGGAGTAATCGGGTGTGAATGGGATCAACGATTTGAAGATCTCCGGAAAAATCGACATTGGAATCAGCGTTTGTAATTTTTCCTTTGATCAGGGAAAGCCGTCCCTTTGAAAAACTAAAGTCGGCATCGGCGCTGCCAAACCTGACCTTATTGTATCCTAAATTCTCCCCTTTCAGCCTAGCTTGAATAAACGGCTCGCTCGTGGTTCCATGCATCTCTCCCGTCGCATTCACCGTTCCTCGAATGCCGCTGATTCCAAGTTTTGACAGGGTCTCGGACAAATCAGGGGATGTGAGTTCAAAGCGAGCGAATGTCTGACGGGAAAAAACATCATAAGTGCCGTCCATCTTAAGCTGTGTTCCATCTGCATTCGCCGTCAGATCTTGAATGGTGATACACCCGTTTGCCATGGCGGCCCGTGCTTTTACATGAGCATCAATGGATGAACGTAATTGTTCCGCTGACAGTTTGTCTCCATAAACTTCAAGGGTGGTTTCGGCCCAAAGCGTTTTTGGGTGAAACCCCTTCCCTTCAACCTCAATGCCGGCGTGTGCGGCGCCTTTTAAACCGGATTTGCCCAGCACTGTATTTTCCAAACGCGGGGCTTTGTGTCGAATGAAAAATTTGTAGGAGACGGCATCTGAATTGAACGTTGTGGGTAACAGGTCGTCGGAAATCGCTTTGGTAAAATCCACACTTCCCTTGATATCAAACCGTCCCAAAGGGGTCTTTGCATTTGAGTCAATGACATTCAGATATCTGTCTTTCAAACGGCATTTCAAATGAATCCGGTCAATCCGCCGGCCGGCAAGCTTTCCTCCTTTGTAGATGAGCTGTAAATTGATATCCGGATTTCGTATGGTCCCCTTTAGATTTGAATCCACCTGGAATTCTCCGGAAAAATCGGGAGCTGTCGTTATCACATGTTTGATTTGAGAAAGAGAAAACCGGCTCTTTAAGGTAAGATTCAAAACAGGGTTTTTTGTAAAAGGTTTGTCAAGCCTCCCGGCAAGATTGACATAAAAACCGCTCGTGTTCACGTTGAAAACCAGTGCTTCGATGCGGTCTTCATGAATGTTTGCCTTCAAAGATAATTGATCGACAGGCATTTGAAGGTTCCGGAATCTGATATCCCCGCTGCCGACCTCACTGGATATTCGGCCGGTCCGAGCAAATAGATTCCCATCCGAGATCAAAAGATTCACGTTCCGGAATATCATTAGATCCTTTTGTTTGTCTGCCGAATTATCGGCGGCATGGTACTGAAAAAAACCATTCACTAACTTAAGGCGGCGAAGTATAATATTGAATGGAAGGCCTTTTTGCCCTGAAAGCTTAGCCGTACTATTTCCTGGAGCCTTTAATGCTTGAATTAGATTAAGATTTCCGGAATGATCTTGGGATAGAAAAATTTTAGGATTTTCCAATAACAGATCTTTAATGGTAAAATTTTCTGTTAAAAACCCAATCCAGGATACATGTATCCTAACACGGTTCAATTCGACCAATCGGTTATTCGACGGTCCTTTTAGCAACACATCGGTCAATTCCATTTCTCCGTTGAGAACGGAAAATCTGCTTGTGCGCCATGTCAACGTCCCGGAAATCGCCTGATTTATCCTTGCCTGAATTTTCTCTTTGACCGGTTCCGTATTCAGGTAAAGCTGTATCCCCAGCACCCCAAGCAGAACAATGGCAAGAATAAAACCGATGACCATCGAAACCCGTTTAATGAATTTCATAATACGCCTTCATACATCGTGTAATTTAAATAAAACTGTCTTATATACACTGTTTCACAAATAGATCCAACTTCCAACTGAGGTTTTAATTATTCGAAAAAGCTTTTCTATTGACTTTATATTACAAAATTGATGAATTTTATGAATAAAATTTAATATAAAAGAGCGTCGGCAAATTTTATTAACGATTCCTTATTGGTAAAAAATCTTTTCCATGCTATGGTTACAAAGATTAATGGTAAAAGAAAAGGTGTATTCTCTAAAATATGATCAAAAAGGTGGAATTATGAAATCTTTTGGGAAAAAGGTTTTCATTTTAGGGAGTTGTATCGCCCTGATGATGGGATTCGGCTGTGCGCCGACACTGGTTTCCTTCAGTGCCCCAAAAATTCAAACTGCTGGGAACTCTTATTATAGCGCTCAGTTTGAGCCAATTTCGGAAGGCAAAAATTTTTTCGATACCTTTCGTCTCCGTATTACCAATAAGACTTCTAATGATTTGCAAATCGATTGGAATAAAACCCGTTATTTGCATAACGGACGCGATCTGGGGATTTTTGTGTTCAGAGGAGTTCAACCTAAGGACATTAGAAATTTAACAATACCTCCGGAAATCATTCCAGCCGGACATTCCTTTTCAAAAGAAATTTCACCTTTAAAACTCCTGGCCCGTGAGCCGATCACCGGAAAAGGGGCGGATGCCGGTAAAATCACCTCGGGCTCGATTCCAAACGGTGAAAACGGTATTCTATTATTCATCAGGCAAAATGATACCCCAATCAAAGAAAAAATGACCGTAAAAATCACTGAAAAGGAAATTCAACGGTAACGATCCGAATCAACATGCTCCGGTTTTGATTCAGGATTTTTGAAATGAAAAAACATCCATTCTTGCAACCGCGGTTATTTTTTGCGGCAGGGTGTAGTCCGACACGGAAACATCCGACAAAACCGTAATTTCAGTGGGGTGCGGAACACGCCGAGTGAGAACAAATGGTTCAAGAATCCATGCGCGATGCACCGAACAGTCACAGCGCCCTTCATGAAATGACATTGATAAATAAATGTATGGAAAAGAAAGGATGGCGGAGATAAACTGAGACCTTTGAAAAATATTCATTTTTGTTCAAGTTCAAGGATAGCGAAAACCTTAACCACTGGAATACATTGAGTATTTCGAGGATTAAAATTTGAGTTTAACGCAGAAATTGGCCGAAAAGGGAGGTTTTGCAAAGGTCTCAAACTCAGATGACGGACGTCGTAGAACTTTCATATTAAGCCATTCATAAGTAAAGTTTATCAATGACCCGGTTCAAAAAGATACTTCTCTGGATAGGCGCCTTCTTGATCTTCTGCGTTGCGCTTGTTTTCATCCTGGTTTTATTTTCAGACCACCTGATCAATCAGAAACCGATTTTAGAAAAAATTCAGGCCGAAGCTTCTTCAGCGATCCATGGAAAAGTCAGCATTCAGCGGCTTCAGGTGTCTTTTTTCCCGAGACCTCAGCTTGTGGTTCAACAATGCCGGTTTTTCATCCCCGACACAACTGATGGAACCCTGGCATCCCTGTCGATCTCTCCAAAAATATTGCCAATTTTCAGGGGAAAGTTTCAATTTTCCGAAATTTACTTAAACACGCCGGAAATTGAAATCCATCTGAGCCGAAATTCGAAATCACATAATAGCCATCATCAATCTTTTGCCTTAAAAACTATTGAAAAAAAGGTTGGGCCGGTCTTGGCCGCGGTATTATCGAAGGCAACAGGACTCCATGTGCGTATATATAATGCCCGGTTGACGATCTTCAAAGAACAAAAATCGGCGTTTTGGCTGCAGGACATTAACGCCGGTATTGATTTCTTCCCGGATCATGCCAACCTGAACATGCGTTGCGACACCAGCCTCTGTAAGGATATCGCATTGAAGGGAGCCGTTGTTTTATCCAAGGACAAACTGTCCTTTTCCGTTGCAGACCTGAAGCTGAATCATCCCCGTCTCGCCTTGTCCGGCAAACTCGACATTGATCGTACCTTGCCCTCGATGCCGCCAAGTGTCCATTTGGAATTGACAGGCAAAAATGTGGACATCGAATCCACCCGGAAAACAGCCCTGGACCTGGCAGGTGACATGCCGGTGGTCGCCGACATTTCTAAAATTATTAAAAGCGGAGAAGTCCCCTTGATTCAGTTGACTTCCCATGGAAAGTCAATGGAAGAACTGGGGAAATTAGAGAATATTATCATCAAGGGCCGGATTGCAAACGGCGGAATTTTCGTTCCAAAAGTCGATTTGGATTTAACGGATGTGGCAGGAAATGTGATGATTTCAAAAGGCATCTTGTATGGTAACGACCTGAAAGCACACATGAAAACCTCGCAGTTTGATGACGGAACCCTGAAATTGGGCCTTGAAGGCAAAGATGCGCCGTTTCATCTTGATGTAAAGCTTTCAGCCGACCTGTCACAACTTCCCCCTGTCTTGAAACGTGTGGTTCATAATGAAGTATATATAAAAGAAATTTCACTGTTTGATCATGTTAAAGGAAGAGCAACGGGAAGGCTCATTTTGGGAGAAAGCATTCA
>JARRRC010000078.1:0-9360 GCA_037381105.1 Desulfobacterales bacterium | reverse complement strand
CAGACACGCAAAGCGAACTGAGAGTTAAAAAATGATATTAAGAACTTTTACATGTATATTTACGGCACTGCTAATTTTTGGAGTACCGGGTACCTTTTCACAGGATGCCCTGCCGAAAGAACCATCCAAAGAAATTAAAACCGATGGGGAGCAGCCGTTCATATTGGGTGATAAAACCCTCTTTTATATTCCCACAAAATCTGAAGGGGTCACACTGGCAAAACGTGCTGAAGAAATATCAGGGCGTATAAAAACAATCGCCGACTCGATCGGAGTCAAGGTCGATACCATAACGACTGTTGATTTAAAATCGCCCATGTCTTTAATCGTTGTCGGCGATAAGATGCTTATGGCTGTTGTAGATCAGGATGTCATCTCAAAGGGGACGTCACGTCAGCAGCTTGCCGCTGAATATTCTCAAATCATCCGCAAGGCCATCGAGAAATACCGCAAAGATCGCAGCCTAAAACAGCTTATTTACGGTGTTATTTATTCGTGCCTGGCAACCATCGTCCTAATTGCCATTCTGATTCTATTTGGTAAAATTAAACGTAAAATCGACCAGCGCATCGAAGAACACTTTCAATCACGTAAAAAGGGTCTTCAAATCAAATCAGTTGAAATCGTGCGGGCTGAAAAAATCAATGAGCTGCTCAAGACAGGCGTGAAAGGAATCCGTTTTATCCTGGCGCTGGTATTTATTTATATCTATTTGCAGCTTGAGCTGGGATTTTTCCCCGCGACCCGCTCCATCGCCAACCAGATTCTTGGATACGTACTTTCTCCCCTGATAATCATTGGAAAAGGGTTCAGTACAAATATTCCCAACTTTTTGTTTATCATTATTCTGGTTTTCCTGGTCAGATATATTTTAAAAGCAATAAAAGTTTTCTTTTTGGGCATTGAAAAAGAACGGGTCAAAATTCAGGGATTTTATCCAGAATGGGCCAAGTCAACCTATCGACTCCTTACCATTCTGATTATCGCCTTTTCGGTTGTCATTGCATTTCCATATGTTCCCGGCTCTAGTTCTCTGGCGTTTAAGGGGGTTTCGGTTTTTGCCGGCGTGCTATTTTCCCTGGGGGCCCAGTCTACGGTTTCCAATATTATTGCCGGATTTGCCCTTACATATCGAAGGGCATTCCTAGTGGGTGACCGGGTAAAGATCGCCGATTTCACCGGGGATGTCATGGAAACCAGGTTACAGGTCACCTCCCTGCGAACAATTAAGAACGAGGAAATTATCGTTCCCAATTCCATGATCCTGAACAGCCACGTCATCAATTATTCCGCCAAAGCGCGGGAAAGAGGGCTTATTCTTCATACCGCCGTGACCATTGGATACGACACGCCGTGGCGCCAGGTTCATGCAATGCTTTTAATGGCGGCCCGTAAGACTCCCGGACTTCTGGCTGAGCCGGAGCCGTTCGTGATGCAAAAATCGCTGGATGATTTTTACGTGACCTATGAATTGAACGTTTACACGGACAAGCCCGAAAATATGGCGGTGTTTTATTCCGAACTTCATCAGAACATTCTGGATGTTTTCAATGAATATGGCGTACAGATTATGTCCCCAAACTACGTAACCGACAGGGCTGAGCCTGCAATAGTGACAAAAGAACACTGGCATACCCCACCCGCTGAGCCACCGGTTGAAAAAGTAAGGGAGGCTCAGATAACTTTGAAATAATGAAAGAAAAAGCGAAAATATTCGGGCCGGCGGTGGTGATTGCGATAGTCGGATTTTTGGTGGCATATCAGTTTGTTACTCCTGCACCTCCCCGGCACGATTCGGACGGCGTGGATATCGCTTTTATTCAGGGTGGTATGGGCGCATTGGCCAAAACCGAAAAACTCGTTTCACTTGGAAGCCTCTATTTTGAACCTTTGTGGATTTTTCATCAAAAGGATCTCACATTAAATCTGCTTTCCGATCTAAAGGGGCTGCGCGTCGCTGTCGGTGAGGAAGGGAGCGGCACTAAGGTTTTAACGATGCAACTGCTTGGATTGAATGGAGTCACTTCGAAAAACACTCGGCTTCTTTCACACGATTCTGTACAAGCTGTTGAAAAGCTTTTAAGGGGCGAGATAGATGTCGCTTTTTTTGTTACAACGCATTGTTCGCCGTATCTTCACCAACTTCGAAAATCAAAATCAATAACACTCATGGGGCTACAACGGGCCGAGGCGTACGCACTCCGTTATCATTACTTACATGTGCTGAAATTACCTGAAGGTGTGATCGATTTTCAGGCCAATGTCCCTCCCCGTGATCTAAACCTGGTGGCTCCGTCAACGCAGCTTGTGGCCCGATCGGATTTGCACCCGGCTTTGATCGAGCTCTTTCTTCAGACAGCCAAGGAAGTCCATGAGTCAGGCGGTGGATTCGAGAGGCGGGGAGAATTTCCCGCACCGAAATATCTTGATTTTGAGTTAAGTCAGGAAGCAAAACGATTTTATCAATCAGGCCCCCCTTTTCTTCAACGTTATCTTCCGTTTTGGGTGGCCAATTTTCTTAACCGCATGAAGATCATGCTGCTGCCGCTCGTCGCGTTATTGTATCCTCTTCTTAAAATCATGCAACCCATTTATCGGTGGCAAATGCGATCAAGGATATATCGATGGTATTCGGAATTGGAGGGTGTAAATCTTGAAATCGACAAAGAGGGTTTGACCGTAAATCTTGATGAATATTTGCTAATGCTCGATAATCTGGAAAATAAAGTGTCAAATATATCTGTCCCGCACGCATATTCTGAAGAACTATACAATTTGCGGTTGCACATAGATATGTTGCGAAACCAGCTTTATAAAGCTCTCGAGAAAAAGAAAAGCACCAAATAAATCAACTTCTTTTTAATATATAGAGACTGCCGGTCAAGAAAAACGAGATATATTGCGGTATCTGCAATTGAAGCTCAACTGCAATTAGTTGGATGTATAACAGATCTCATTCCAGCCCATCATAATCCACTACCCTCCAAAATATTGTGTGGCCATTTCAATAATAGAAGGTGGTATTTTAACAATTGTCAGAGAGAAATCGGATAAGCCTTATGGCAGAACAAACACATAATATCATGCTTTCATCGGTAATCGCCGAGCCGTTCCCAGTTAAAAAAGTCCATTTCTTCCAATGAAGATGGACGATCACCGAATACCAACACCGTTCGCAGACCATCGGTTGTATATTGAGTGTCCTTTGACGATCCCTCCTCCTGGGCTTGTTGAGGTCGTCCCGATCCTTTGATAAAGCCGATCTTTATTAAAGCCTGAGAGTACGCCAGATCTTGGATAAGATCATCACGAGCTTCGTCTATGTGAGGATTCAGCGGAAGCGTCACCCCTAAAGGCGCCTTGTCTGCAAAACGTCCCCCCAGGCGTGTGCTGGTTTGACCCACCCATACCGGCTTGCCGTTAAACCGTATGGGTGTCTGCCAGAGTCGGAGGATGTGTGCCTGGGCTTTGGTATACCCCCGGCTCAGCTTGCGTGCTGAGAGATCCTGGACACGTCCGAATGCATAGCGAGGATTCAGCTCTTGGTATGCGTAACCCCTTCGTATAAATGCGGTGACCCAGTCATCAATCGCGCCGATTATTACGATGTTGAGGGGCTCAACAGAAGGCCCATTATTCTCGTTTGATACGCAGCAAGGTAGTTGCTCCAATGCTACACGAAGCGCAGACTCGCTTTCCACATTTTGCAATTTGACAGATGAAAACATCGTTATTATGCGGTCGATAACTGCTTGTCCACTTTGAGCAAAATCCGGATTGGGGGTGAAAAACGTAAAGTTTTGAATGAATTGGCGGCTCAACAGGTCGACATCGATGACCTTCATTCCCTTCTTCCAGTTCGTGAAGATATATCCAGACGTACGCGAACCCGATACGATTGGGCTTCGAATGGGAAAATTCAGGTTCAACAAGTGCTCGTCAAGTGCTGCATTCGCATCGGCGGAAAAGGCCCTGTGATAAGCGAAGGCAACTTCCAGCGGGGCAAAATATTCCGGATCGATGGCATTCGGCAGCAAATAAAGCGGACGACCGGAATTGTTTTCAATATCGAGCCAAACGGCTTGAATATTTTTTCGGGTAAGATCGATCCCAAAGATTTGGCTGGCCTCATGGTCACCCAAAACGGCAGCCGATACCCGAATCCCATTGGCTTCCTTTGTCAAAGCCCGTTCTTGTATCGGCACCTCGTTAATCGTGGCCGGTTTCTTAAAGGTAGCGCAGGCATTCATGAACAGCGTAAGAAAGATCGTGGTGCCGATGATAACGGATCGTTTTTTCATATTGGTTGGTGTTTTTTTCATGTTTTTAATGCCTTTGATACGATTCTTAATCTCGGCTGTAGAGGGTGAACCGTCGAAACCCTAATCTTTTTTACTAAAGGATTTCGATGGGACTTCCCATTCAAGTATTTTAATGTCGGAAAGGGTATAGGGCCTCGACTCGAAAAAAAGCACAACCCTTAATCCGTCAGTGTAAAAGGGATCACCCACAAGATTCACCATGGGCGACTCCTTGCTGACAACCGGCCCACCCTTGACAAATCCGAATCTTGCCAGTGCCTGTGAATACGCCATGTCTTCAAGAAAGTAGCGCCTTGCCTCATCAACGTCCGGGTCGATAACATGGGTGGAGATGGTCGGCGACTTTAACGTGAATTTCACACCGATATCCCGGCTGATCTGACCTACAAGTACCGGCTTCCCGCGAAAACGGATAGGACTCAACCAAAAACGCATATGATTGCGTTCATTGATGGTGCTGCGCGCTTTCTGCCAGCCGAAATCCTGGCGTCTTCCGTAAACATACAGTGGGCTGATAGGTGAATATCGGTAGCGTTCACCTTTTAAAAACGAATTGATTGTACGCATGATGGCACCGGACCAGGTGGTTTCCGTAGCGTGCCAGTTGCGGCGAACAAGGGCCGGCAGGATATTATTTGTTTCACCGATGATGACCAGATTGAGAGGATCACCGTTCTCGTTCCCATCAGCATTGGTGGTACAGCAGGGAAGCTTATCAAGCATTCGACGCAGCTCTTCTTCGTCTTCAATGTTGATTATATCTTCAGCAGCATAAAGGGTTTCAAAATCAACTTCCTTGTGATCGGCTTTGAATTCCGGGTCAGCGGTGATGAACGAAAAGCTTTTGACTTGTTTACGAGAAATTAGATCGATATCGACGGCCTTGAAGCCTTCGTCCAGGTTGACAAGCACGAAACCTGCCTTTGTTGATTCCGGTCGAATTGGATTTTTAAATTGTAGCTTCTGAAATTTTTCATTGTCCGCTTTAAAAGCAAAGGCCGCCTCTGACGGTGAAAAATAGTCGGGATCCAGCCCTGAAGGTAAAAACCAGTATATATCATCGCTGTCGTTCTTGACCTCCAGCCATACTGGCTGAATGTATTTCGATGCCAGATTAACACCATAAAGCGCCTGGGCTTCCGAAATAGTCGGTACGGCGACTGTAACCGTTACATCCTCGTTGGTGCTGCTAATTGTCCTGTTTTCGTAGGCTAATAAATCTATTGGCAGTGTCTTTGTCGTTGCGCATCCCTGCATCATAAGGACGAAGAATGTTAAAGGGAAAATCCAAAAATCGCAGAGTGTTTTTAACTTCGATCGATTCATTCTAAACTCCAAGATTTTGAAAAACCGAAATGCGTTTTTAGTGGGTGAAGAAAAACCGAATATAATATTGAGAGATAAATGGTCACTGTTAAGTGCCTTGATCAGGATTGAGCAAAATAGTCTCAATATTACTTAAAAATTATTTTTTAAGGAACCTCTTGTCAAGCTCATATTCAGATTTCGATATTAGGAGGCATCCTCTGTGGTCGGACTGGTAGTTTTCGTTTTTGATAACGATGTAACTGTATTTCAAAAACTAATCCCCCATAAAATACTAGATTATATATAATTTTGTTCCCCTCTGAGAAGCTCCTAATTTACGATGTACTTCCTTCTATTATCCGAATACATTAGGACAATATATCAGAATCGTGAGTACTCGGATTGTTTAATGTTATTTTTGAGGATTGATAATATTGATGTAAAATTGTGTCTAAAATTGTGCCCATTTTTTTGTGATTAGCAGTGATTTTTTGTGATACGTTATGACATCATGGCCGAAAGGGTAGGTGGCCAAAAAGCGATTTATTTTATCATTTTATGTTAATATTTATCACTGCTAATCATATGATATCATTGAGAAAATTAGGATTCGACTCCCGCCGCCTCCACCATAATAGCTATAATGATAACAACAGGTTAGAAAAATTACCATTCCTAAGTATGTGATGTTTTTGTTGTGCAATGGCAGGTCACGATGCAGCAATATCGTGGCCTTTTTTGTTTTGGACGCGGGAATTTTAGCCCAATGTTCGGTTTGCGCCGCCCAACCTATCATTTCATTTCTGATGAAACGACAGGTGCGAAACGTCTAATAAAGACTTTATATTAAGTAGTTAATCGTTTCATGTTAGGCAATTTTCGTTGCAACGAGCCTATGGCGATTATCATTTCAAAAAGCATGAAACGATATCTTGACAAATTGGAAATATTCCTATATATAAAGACATATTCATTTCACAGCTATTAAAAATCGTTTCAATGACCCTTTCTAACCAGGCTATCCTTGACTACATTGCGGCACATCCCGGTGCTCGCCGGGTCGACTTAACTTCATGTAGGGAACTTGAATGATCCGGTTATTGTTTACTTCAAGTGTTTTTAATTCGTCCAGAACATGTTCTTCCCTTGCCGCCAAAATACAATGGCATTTTTGGAGAAGATTTTTCAAGTTTTCTCGAGATTTAATCAGGTCCACATATACCAGTACCGTATCAGCACTAATCTCTTACGCTATTTTACAGGCGTGCTGCATCATAGCTGCATTTATTTTTTCAATCGATGAGCTTTGAACTATCTGCTGTTGTATAGATGTAGGGAGTACTTCTAATCCCTTTTTTATGAAATCATTGACTCAACAATTTGCTTCACATCTTCCAATCTGTCTTTGTGAGCAACCAGAGTTTTTGCCCCGGCCCGAACCACCACCACATTACTGATGCCAACCAGTGCCAGTGTCTCTTGGGGATGATCGCAAATCACCAGATTGCCTTGGGCGTCTAAGGTGTGCAGGCGTCCCTTGATATAATTTCCGTTTGCATCACGCTCCAAAAAATCCTGAAGAGCCAGCCACCCGCCGACGTCTTTCCAGGAGAATTCACTTACTACGCAGCGAACATCCCTTGCTTTCTCCATAACAGCAAAGTCGATAAAGATCCGTTTAAGCAATGAGAATCGATTTCGCAAGGTTTCGTCCCATTGAGCCGTTCCTATTTTTTCAATGGCTATCGTATGGCCCATCGGCCGTTGAATTGGACCGGGAGCAAGGCGGCGTCCTTATCCTCCGGCGGCATGACGATGCTCTTTCTTTCGAAGGTTTTAAAATCCTTTGTGGTCGCAAGAGAAACGAGAAACCACCGGGCCGTATCTTGAATATGCCGTATAAACAACGGTCCACAAGTCCAGTGTTTCCATGCGCGTTGCTCTGAGATCTTCGATGCCCCAAATTTCCTCTTGATGGTCCTTCGGGCTGAGCGCCTCGATGGGCTGTTGATCGAATCTTGCTTTTTCGCCGCCTTTAGGATACCAGCCTTTGTAGCCCACCGGAACGAAATGTCCTTTTGGATCGGTCTGAATCCTCATCAGCCAGTCCAGCGAATTCGATCCTGATTGAAGCATCTCTTTTCTCTGCAAATATCGGCCGGACATGATGAAGGCCTGGGAAATTTTGTCGTTGGAAAAGGTGACGACATTCTCGATCCAAGGCCAGCTGCTGCTCGAATTTTTCCGATGCAGCCTCAGCAGTTTCTCAGACAAACTTTTCCGAATTCGCCGGACTCGACTGTAACCGCCGAACCTTGTCAAATAAGCATGGATGCCTACCAGGGCAAAGGCTCAGGCCTTCGGAGAATTGAACTCCATTAGCGCAGGCAGGGCTTTTTCAAACTCGCTCTGGGCTGCTGTTCGTATATGCTCCGATTCGGACAATGCCACCGCTTCCCCCAGTCTCCAAATTGCTAGGCTTATCGTGTTGCTCAACGCCATCCACGCTCACGCGCATCTCGCCATTCCCGGCAGGCGTTTGCAGGACGTCGATGTGGTAGACAGTCTCCCGATAACGGTACCTGATTTTACTTGCTCCCATGCATTTCCAATGGAAGAACTCAGATCCTTCAACTTTTCGGACACCGCATCTCGTTTTTGCCGCAATGCTGTTAGCTGTTGTTCAGCTTTCGCCTTCACATCATCTCCCAGCTTTTCAGCCTTTGCCATGATGTTTCCTTGAATTCATCATGTTCAGAAGTAAAAAGAGGCCCTCCGGCAACGATTTTTAAATTCAAAGCATTACAACGGGCGATGATTTGTTTGTCCACTTTTCCGGAAGTGCATTCATGGTTAAGGATATTTTCCATCTTTTTGTCTCCCCAACAAACCCTTCTTTTAAGTCATCACTCATACCAAGTGCAGTACCTTGCACTTCATGGGGTGTTAAAAACTTATGAAGCAACTAAGAAACGCCCTAAAATTGCCTGCGTTTGCTGGACGACAGTATCCTCAGCACTTCCCTATATTTGGCGACGGTTCTTCGAGCAATATCGATATTTTCAGCCTTTAGAATTTTTGAGATTTTATCATCGCTGTGTGGCTTTTGCGGGTTTTCGCTTTCTATGATCTTCTTGATTTGTTCTTTCACACTGGCAGATGCTGCTGCCTCGCCATTTACCCGGTTAATGGAAGCGTTAAAAAAATATTTCAATTCAAAAATACCTTGCGGAGTATAAGCATATTTATTAGTTGTAACCCTACTGATTGTCGACTCGTGCATGCCGATGTCCTGGGCTACATCACGAAGTATCGCTGGCCTTAGAAATGCTATTCCTTTTTCAAAAAAGTCGCGCTGAAAAGAAAGGATGCTTTCCATAACCTTGTAGATAGTTCTTTGCCGTTGATGGATGCTCCTTATGAGCCATATGGCTGAATGCATTTTATCCTTGAGGTAAGTTTTTGTCTCTCCGTAGATCTTTTCATCTTGGCTTATGGCTTTTTTGTAATAAGGGTTAATGCGCAGTTTTGGCATCCCGTCGTCATTAAGCATGATGATGAACTCATCTTCAAATTTATAGACATAAATGTCGGGAATAATATGTTGGGGTTTTTCATCGGAAAACTCGCGTCCCGGTTTGGGCTCCAGACATTTGATAATATTTACAGCGGAAACAACCTCGTTAATGCTTATTATTAAAGCCCGGCAGATTGCCTTGTAATTTTTGGT
>JARRRC010000077.1:4983-12563 GCA_037381105.1 Desulfobacterales bacterium | reverse complement strand
AAAGTAACACTTTTTTTGCTGTATGAAGCCGTCTATATCGCAAGGAAAGGAATTATCACTCATGTACGAGCAGCAACGGGAGATGTTGCCGATGATCTCTTGGCGTATCTGCAGGCCTATGAGATTCCGATTTTAGTTTGTACGCCATGTGCCAAAGCCAGGCAGATTTCAGAAGATAATCTGATTGAAGGGGCCCAATTGGCACCTGCCACGGAGCTTATTCACAAGTGTTGCGATGCGGCAGTTATCAGTCTGTAGTCGGCTATTTGCTGTTTTTTGCTTCATGACCCTCATATATATAGCCGGCAATGTTGCTTTTTGCCGGGAGTCAACCGAATACATGACCGCTTCATTTTCGTGTAACTTAAAGAAATAAAAAAGGTTTTGAGAAAAATAACCTTGACAGCGGGGAAGTATCCTAATATGTTTTTGTTATGAGTATTTGCTCATAAATTTATAGTGCGGTACATATCTTTAATCGCAAAGTTAATAACACGGGAGGGAAATCATGAAAAAGGGTGAAAAGCTTGTTGTTATCGGGTGTGGCGGTGTCGGTGGACCTGCTGCAATGATGGCCAAAAAGCTTATGCCGGATGTAAATGTGACGATTATTCGTAAAGAAGATCGTTTTATCGTTCGATGAGCTTTGCCGCATGCAGTGGCCGGTCTGGCCACTGTCGATTCCATCACAAATCCGGATGCCATGTTTGAACATGCAGGTATTACAAACATTATTGAAGAAGTAACCCAGGTGGATACAGAGAAAAAGAAGGTTGTGTTGTCAAACGGGACTTTTATTGACTACGACAAGATCATTTTAGGCACTGGATCAGTGCCGGTCATTCCCCGAATCGAGGGAAATGATTTCGCGGGCGTTCTGAGCCTGAGAACCGCTGTGGATGCAGAAAGAATAAAGCGGTTTATAGAAGAGAGAAAACCCAAGGATCTGGTCTTCATTGGAGCAGGTTTTATTAATCTTGAACTTTGTGCTCTCCTGTCAGAAATGAAACCGGATTATTTCAACATGACTGTCATTGAATTCTTAGATTATCCTCTACCCCTGATGCTTGATGCGGAGCTGGCTGCTAAGATAGAAAAATACCTTATTGAAAAGGGTTTCAAAATGATGATGTCATCCAAAGCCACAAGAATCCTTGGAAGTGAAGGGATGGTTACAGGGGTTGAACTTGAAACCGGCGAAATAGTTGATGCTGATATGGTCATGATGTCAGTGGGAGCAAGGCCGAACTTAACGCTGGCAAAGGAGATGAATCTTGAACTTGGCAAGTACGGCATCAAAGTCAATAAATACTTGGAAACATCAAATCCAGATATCCTCGCTGGTGGCGATTGTGTTGAAAAAATTCATTTTGTAACAAAAAAGCCTGTGCCATCACAGCTCCGCGGTCCTGCCGTTATTCAGGGACGTCTGGCCGCTAAAAGACTGGCTGGCTATAAAATTGAATTTCCGGGAATATTAAACAACTCTGCGGTTAGACTTTTTGATAAATATATTGCTGCAACAGGTATGACAGATGTTGAAGCACAAAAGGAAGGATTTCAAACCGTTTGCGCTACAGTGGATTCCAGAAGCAAACACGGCATGATACCCGGTGTAAAACCTTGGACGATAAAGCTTGTATTTGACAAAAAGACTCAAAAGATGATCGGGGGACAGATCATCAGCGATAGTGATGCGGCTGTAAAAGAGATCGATACAATCAATGCACTGATTCTTGGCGAAAAAATAATCCCGGAGCTCACCACTTTGATGTGTGCCGGAAATCCGGATTGCTCATCTGAGCCGAGCCTTGAGCCTATTACCATTGCAGCGGAGCAAGCATTGCAAAAATTGAAATGATATATTACCAAATATCTCATTCAGATTTTGGTAAAAATTTTTTCAGTATGTATCGCTATTTTAGATATTGGGTAAAAACAACATGAAAGGAGGTCGGCCTATGAAAGAACTCAAAATTGGATGCGGAAAGCCCACGGGTGCAACTGTGGGTGAAAAAACCGAAAAAAAGATGCTCCCTGATCAATCTCAAGGGGGAAAGGAGATGGCGATGTCTGTTGTTAGAGTCGGTCAAAAAGCCCCGGATTTTGAAGCACCCGCCTACCAGAACGGGAAGTTCGGTCAAATTAAACTGTCTGACTATTTAGGCCAATGGGTCGTCCTTTGTTTCTACCCGGGAGAT
Organism: Desulfobacterales bacterium; assembly: GCA_037381105.1. Classification (GTDB taxonomy): domain Bacteria; phylum Desulfobacterota; class Desulfobacteria; order Desulfobacterales; family UBA11574; genus UBA11574. The sequence goes on along the minus strand of JARRRC010000077.1, from coordinate 10,362 downwards.
TTTACCTTTGTCTGAGCCACAGAATTGGCCGCAGTTGCGTCCAAATACAAAGACATCAAGGCGCTAGGCGCTGAAATTTTATCCGTAAGTGTCGACAGCCATTTCGTTCACAAGATGTGGCAGGACAATGAACTTTCAAAAATGGTGGAAGGCGGTGTTCCATTTCCCATGCTTTCCGACGGACCGGGAAACATTGGCAAGGTGTATGGTGTATATGATGAAAATGCAGGCGTCGAAATGAGAGGGCGGTTCATTATCGATCCGGACGGCGTGGTTCAAGCTATTGAAATACTGACGCCGCCGGTAGGCCGCAATGTTATGGAGCTTGTTCGACAAATTCAGGCGTTCCAGCATGTCCGCAAAACCAATGGTGCAGAAGCAACGCCTTCGGGATGGCAACCGGGCAAAACAACGCTTAATCCAGGCCCCGATCTTGTCGGCAAGGTTTGGGAAGTCTGGAAAGTCGAAAGTGCCTTCGATTAATCTTGTCATCTGATACCCGGCTTTTGGATAAAAGGCATATCTTTTTTTAAACATTTAAAAAGGAGTGTTCTTCTAAATGAAGGATAAAAAGGTACTGATTGTCGGCGGGGGCGTGGCCGGTCTTTCTGCAGCGGTTGAGCTTGCCGCTTTGGATATCCGGGTTGAGTTGATCGAAAAATCAAATTTCTTGGGCGGTCATGCCATCGGATATGCCTGCAAAGCCATTCATAATACCTGCGTAAAGTGCGGCGCATGCATGGTGGAAGAGAAATTACAACGCGCGGTTTCATACCCGAACATTAAAATATTGACCAACAGTCACATACAGCACATCTCTAGAAACAATCGATTTTCAGCAAGCATATACCAAGAACCTCAATGTATCGATTTTGAAAAATGTACCCACTGCGGGTTGTGCTTGAAAGGCTGTCCGGTCGATGGAGCGATTCTTCAGGGATTTTCGAAAAACAACCGTCCCTTTTATGCGGTTAACAAAGAAAAATGCCTTTATTTCAAAGATCAATCCTGCACCATTTGCCGGGATGAGTGCCCTGAAACAGCCATTGATCTGGATAAAAGCGCATCGGAATATGCCATTGTGGCGGATGCCGTGCTGGTTGCCACAGGATTTCAACCCTTCAACCCCAAAGACAAACCTTATGGATACGGGCGTTTTAAAAATGTTGTGACTGCTTTAGAACTGGAAGGCATGTTGAAAAAATTCGGCAGCGTAATAAAGCCGAGCGATAATAAACTCCCCCAAAAAATCGCCTTTATCCAATGCGTGGGTTCCAGGGATGCCAAGCTGAATCACCTGTGGTGTTCAAAGGTATGTTGCGGTTCGGCGCTGCGCACATCAAGGCTGATCAAAGAAAGGCAACCGGAGATCGAGGTCGCCTTTTTTTATATTGATGTACAGACGTTCGGAAAGGACTTCGAAAGATTCTATCGAGAAGTTCGAGAAGACGTCCGAATGATTCGGGCCATTCCCGCCGACATTTATGAGATGGGTGATCAACGTCTGAAGGTGAATTTTGTGAATCATCCGAGTCATGAAACCATAGAAGAACTTTTTGATCTGGTGGCGCTGTCTGTCGGCATAACCCCTGGAAAGGATATTGGAAGCATGTCTCGGATGTTCGAGATAGAGACTGACGAATTCGGATTTTTTAAGGGCAATGACAAGGGAATATCGGATTCCAAAAATGGCGTATTTACCGCCGGGACCGTCCAGGGGCCCATGAGCATTCCGGAGAGCATCGCCGCTGCCGGACGTGCGGTATGGAGAATAACGCAATATTTTAACGAATAGATACGTATCAAGGTTTGAAAAGGTGATCGAGTGAACAATAAAACACTCATTTTAGGAAGCGGGCCGTGCGCGAATACGATTGTTGAAAATCTTCTGGCAACCGGCACGGAAATCGTCATTGCAACCAGAGATGATACTTGCAGTTTTGATGGACATGCCGATTCCGAAGTCATAAAAATCCTGACAAAAACACGACTGATGTCATGCAAAGGCTCTGTGGGGGCATTTAGAATCGAGGCGATACACAACAATAAATCCGTAACAATGGATGTCGGTCGCATTGTCATTGCAGAGGAAGATCAAAGGATATCCAATTTTTTACTCTATGGATTGAAAGCATCCCCTAACGTCATTACACTGTCTCAAATGAAAAGCCTTCTGAACGATTCATCGGGTGAAAAAAGCGTCCTTTCAAGAATAGAAAAGGTGGTTTTCCTTACCGGCCTCAAAGAAGAAAGTACACCGATCATTGCCGAAGAAGTGATGTTATCTTCTCTTTTGCTTCAAAAAGACTTTGGCCTCCAGACATATGTTCTGACGAAGAACCTAAAGGTAGCCGGAGCGGGTCTTGAGTCCTTATATAGGGAAACCAAAAACGCCGGAGCAATTTATATCAAATTTACGGATGCCGGCCCTGGCATTTATCAGAAAGAAAAAGATAATATTCGGATCGAGTTTTTCGATGAAATAACATCAAAAAATTTCAGATTAACGCCCGACATGACGGTGGTTGACGAGGCCGTCGTTCCTTCAGTATACGCGGCCGATCTTGCAGAAGTATTTCATATCGAAAGGGATATTGGCGGGTTTTTACAGGGTGATAATGTCCATCGATACAGTGTGTTGACCAACAGAAAAGGTATTATGGCGGCAGGCCCTTCAAGAAGCATATTGGCCGATGACGATCAAAGAATCGACGCTGAGAATGCGGCACTTGCTGTTAGGAGTCTTGCCGCAGGAAAAACTAGGATAGAATCCGAAACGGCACAAGTCAAGGAGGGGTTGTGCATACGATGTTTGACTTGCTATCGCCTTTGCCCGTATCGAGCCATAACGCTGAATAGACGGGTGGAGGTTGTGCCGGATGCCTGCGAACGGTGCGGCATATGTGCGGCACACTGCCCGAGGCATGCGGTTCGTATTGCAGATCTTGAGCCCAAAGTCATATCAGAGCTGATAACAGACGACCACGGTATGAAAACGCAAAAAGGTTTTACGCCGTTTATCGTGGCTTTCTGCTGCCGCCGCTCGGCGGCCCAGGCCCGGGATCTTGCGATATGCATGGGCCACAGACTGCCCAAAGGATTGAAGGTGGTGGAAGTGCCGTGTTCGGGTGCCGTATCTTACGACCATATTTTTTCAGCATTGGACAATCATGCCGACGGCATAATGGTTTTAACGTGCCATAAAGGAAACTGTCATTCCGAGCGCGGGAATATTTATGCGGATCAAATAGTAGAACAACTTCGAGAAATGTTTTCACGGATCGGTTTTGAAAAAGAGCGGCTTTTAATACAAACCCTTGCGTCCAATATGGGAACGGAATTTGCTCAGATTGCAGATCGCTTTGAAAAGACGGTCTCAAAACTCGGTCCCAGTAAGCTTAAGAACTGAATGGTAAAGAGTGAATGATGAATAGGAAATAGAAAATGGGAAAGAGAAATGAGAAATGATAACTCATGACCGTATAGAAGATTGTTTTTGGTCATGGGTGAAATGAGGTAATCATATGACATCATCATCAGAAATCATCGATATGGATCAACTCGATCACATGAGATGCAGAACCTGGCCGTTTTTTCAGGATTTTTGTGTGACTTGTGCGCTGTGTGCAAGTTCCTGCCCGGCTTCGGGAGTCGACAGCTTTGATCCGCGCATGCTGGTTCGAATGGTTTCTCTGGGCCTTGACGAGGATTTGGTGGACGCCCGGTGGCCGTGGATATGCACCATGTGCGGCAAATGTGAAAATGTTTGCCCCATGCAGATCGAAATTCCCGACCTGGTCCGAAGAATTCGATCCAGAAGAGAACGCGAAAAGGTTCCGGGAATTTTACACAAGGGTCTTGCAGCGGCACTTGAGACCGGCAATAATCTTCGCCTGCCAAAGGAAGATTTTATATTTATCATCGAGGATGTGGCTGAAGAAGTCGCCGAAGAACCGGGTTTTGAAGGATTCGAAGCACCCATCGACAAAAAGGGGGCAAACATACTGACCACCATACACAACAAACTGGTCAATACCCATACCGAAGATTTAAAACACTGGTGGAAAATTTTTCATGCGGCCAAAGAAGACTGGACCGTAACCTCTGAAAACTGGGAGGGAACCAGTTGGGGATATTTTACAGGCGACGATGATGCCATGAAAGTGATGGCCGGACGGATCGTTGAGCAGATGGAGCGCTTGGAAGTTAAAACCCTTCTCTGGCCCGAATGAGGGCATGCCTACCTTGCGACCCGGTCGGGTCTTGAAACATATTATCCCGAAGCTTTAGAAAAATTTCGATTTGTGACGGTTTTTGATTTGCTGATAAAGTACATCAAAGAAGGCCGTATTCAACTGGACAAATCCAGGTTTACGGAAATTGTCACCTATCACGATCCGTGCAATTATGGAAGAAGGGCTCAAAAACGTTTCGGACAGGGCTATTTTGACGAACCTCGCTGGATTTTGGATCAATGCGTTGAGAACTGGGTTGATCTTTACCCCAATAAAATGGATCAAATTTGCTGCGGCGGGGGCGGTGGCGCCCTGACCAACGGGTACAATGACGAGCGTATTTTTTATGCCCGGAAAAAGTTTGATCAGATCAAGGCTACGGGTGCCGAGATGGTTGTGGTCCCGTGCCATAGTTGTCACGGACAGCTCAATAACGTAAAAGGTGAGTTCAATGCTGAAGATCTTGAAGTGAAATACCTGTGGGAGCTGGTGGCCGATTGTCTGATCTTGCCGTAGAAAATTTCTCAAATGTGACCCGGTGAAGCAATATCCGTATACGTGTTCAGGGTGTCCGCTCCCCCGTTTCACTCCGACGTCTACGTGGCTGGTCATTTCAATTTATCAAATTGAGCGGTAAGGACGCGTTTTATAAAATCGTTACACGATTTTATCGAACAATGGCGAACCCGAGTCGCAGCGCTTCGGTCCGATCTTTGTAATTGAGCAGACTTTCCGCCAGGGCATTGACATACTGGACCTGGAAATACAGATTGAGGTTTTTAAATATAAATTGATTCAGCGGATAGGTAAGATCGAGTTCCATGGAACCTCCTTCTTTTGCATACCGAAAATGCGATCCCAGAACAAAACCGTCTGCTTGTCCCGCCTTTATCTCCAAATCGAAATACCCCCTGTAATCTTTTAAGTCGGGATTATTTTCGTCTTCGTTGGCGATGTAAGTCCAGATCTTAGGGGAAATGAGAAGCCCCAGTTTATATTTCGGCTGGTAGGCAATATAGATCGGTTTGATATACAGAAAATTGGTGCTGCGTGAATATTCTCCCCCGCGGCCGTTGGATTCGTGTTGAAATCCGGTTTTCAAAAATACGCCGGTGGCCCAGGGAACCTCGAAATTGGGTGAAAT
>JARRRC010000077.1:0-4942 GCA_037381105.1 Desulfobacterales bacterium | reverse complement strand
AACCCCTCGGACCATGGATGGTTCTGCACCAGCGTGCTGTTGAGGTCGAAAAGCCGGTATTTGAAGCTGATTTGAAATTTACTTTTTTTGGGATCGGTTCCAACGAGAAAATACATGGGATCATAGGCCGAGAGATTTTTGATATAAGGCTGATACAGCTCAAACAGTGAATCCAGGGTTTCGTATCCTTTAGATGCGGTTTTTTCGCCTGTCGGTTTTTTCAAGGTGCCGCTGCTCCGAACCGCCAACATGGCATGGGCTTCTTTGAGATCCGGTATTTCCATGAAGACCGCGCCTTCAATCATCGAGGGAATCTTCAGCGAATACTGCATTTTTTCAAAACACCCCGGACACATCATCATCGTCTTTTCGGAAGACGACCGAATGACATCAGCTTTCACTTCAATGGTTTTTCCTCCGGCGCTTAAACGGCACATCATGCTGGCCGGAAGATCTACCGGCAAAGGTTGATCTCCCGGATTATAAAAGTACACGGAAAACATCATTGATTGTCCGGCTTGGGAAATTTCGTCCGGCGGAACGATAACCGTTTCAATACCTCCGGCATATGCGACCGTACCCAAAAGCAAAATGAATAAGGCAGCTGAAATTCTCATATATAGATTCCTCCTTAAGAGCCGATTTCAAATTTACCTTTCCGTGAGAGTTCTTCCGGTGTAATCGTGTAAAGTGCGTCGAGCATCGCGATCATGAAACTTCCCGGCGGTAACCGCGAGTACCGATCCGAGTTCGCCGGCGAGAATTTTTGCGGGTCCTGCCGCAGCCTCAACCGAATGCATCGAATCAACCCCCTTGGTTTTTGAATCGTCCTGCCGGAGAGATAAAATTTCCGATGCATTCCCGCGAATGACGCTGACCCGGGTTTCCCGGATAACTCTTTTGGCGGCTTTTGTCCTGAATGATGTTGCACCTGACCCGACAGGATCGAGTATGACGGGTATTTTCGATTCCGATGCCTTTTTCCCGGCCTTTATCATTGATGCGATCCAATCATCGGTCAACGTGCCGATATTGAGAACCAGAGCCCCGGCAAAAGATACCATTTCTTCCACTTCATTTATAGCATGGGCCATTACCGGTGATGCACCCATTGCCAATAGGGCATTTGCCGTGTAGTTCATGACCACGTAATTGGTGATATTGTGTATCAGAGGCTTTTTCTTCCTTATTGCTGCCAGATTCCGAGCCGCTTTTTCTGATAGATCTTTCATGGTTTACCTCGCAGTCGTTTCAAATTGGGGATGTGAATTGATCTGTTTGAAAGGAAAAGTTTCGAACAGGATTTCAATATATAATATTTTAACCCGAAGTCAATTTATGTCGATCTTAAATATCGGGTCGCGCTGGGATATCGGGGTTCACGACGCCTTATTTGAGAATATATGGCGATAGACGGATGTTATCCAAAATTCACTTAAATCATAACTTTCAAGGTGGCATCAGACAAGACCTAAGCCAAATTTAAGGGTGCGAAACTTGAGTGAAAATTTTTACATGATATATGCACTTGCATGGTTTTTGCATACGAAAAAACAAAGTTGTTCCAAATGAGTTATGCAAAACCAAATGAACACTTTCATGAAGGAATTGTACAAATGTTTAAGTTGATTATGATAGGAAATGAAAGCGTAAATGATTTGGCAGATTGTAGATCCCAAGCAAAGTCTATTTTGGACGAATATTACAGTGTGCAGTTCTATTTGAACGGCAGGGGGCCGTCCTATCTATTCAAATTGCGAGATATTTCCTCAAACGGGCCCTGTATTCTTGTAAAACAGGATTCCTCCGTGTTCAACGAATTGAAGGTCGGAGATATATTGGACATGGAATACAATCAGCCTGAATCAGTAGGTGCCGGCATACTTTTAAAAACCCAAATTGCATCAAAGATTCCCCATGATCGGTATACAGGGCACTCTGTCGTCGAGTTGGCCATCATCGATAACTAGTGTCTATCCATAAATGGTCTTTTTTCTTAATCTCAGCGCCTGCCCTGTGGAATGCGAAGCCTATTCCTCTGGGGTTATGTTCAAAAAAATAATCCTCGGAATATCAACTATATGCCGGCTTGTCCCGGCACTTTAACGGGGTGGTTATTTTTTCGCATGCCTCGATCTTAGACAAATATCCTCATTTATGGCTGGACACTACCGATGATCAGATCCAAAAATCCTATGGCGATAAAGATAAAGAAATGACTCTGTGTTATTATTTTGACACTAAATCACATTATAAGGCCGATGGTCGGTTTTCTTAAATCTAATATTTGGAAGCCGTAGCACTTTTTCAGAAGGCGCTGGAGAAACCGGATATCGGCTTCTGCTTCGCAGCCCGGTTTTATTCAGAAAGGCGCTGTAACAAGTCATTTGTCCTATTCCTTCTTGTTCGCCATCTCGTATGTTGTAAATCCTCCGCTTAAGTTTTTGGACTTAAAACCGTTTTGGACCAAAATTCTGTGTCCGATATATCCTCTATATCCTATGGCACAAAACGGAATATACGCCTTTTTCTTATCGAGCTCGGTAAGTCTGCTTCTAAGCTCGTCGATAGGAATATGCAAAGCGCCATCGATCTTTCCGAAACGGTTCAGCTCGAATTTGGTGCGAAGATCTATCAATATCGCACCGTTTTTTTGAAGCATATGCCAGTTCCAGCTCTTCCAGATCGTAGACGGTCATTTCTCCCCGAATGGCGGTGGCAAGCACATCGATTCTCTTGTCGACTCCCTTTTTGCCCACGATTTGAGCCCCAAGCACTTTCCCGGTGCCAGGAGAAAAAATAATTTTAATCGATGTGTTGGTGGCACCCGGGTAATAGCCGGCATGAGAACCGGAATGGGTGTAGGAAACAAGATAAGGAATGTCGTGCTTTTTCAAAAATTTTTCGTTGGCGCCGGTCGATGCCAGGACCATATCGAACACTTTTACCACCGAAGTCCCCAACGTTCCCGCAAAGATCGACTTTCGACCCAAAGCATTGTCCGCGGCAATACGCGCCTGTTTATTGGCAGGTCCTGCCAGAGCGGTCAGTGTGGGAAATCCGGTGACGATATCTCTAACTTCGACCGCATCTCCTACGGCAAAGATATCCGGATTGGAGGTCTTCATGGTGTTGTCAACTGCAATACCACCCGTAGGGCCTATTTTCAGATTTGCCTGTATGGCCAGTTTATTCTCAGGTCTGATCCCTACGGACAGCAGCACCATGTCACATTCAATTTCACGCCCTTTCTGGGTGGAGACCAAAATTCGGTCGCCTGCTTTTGAAAATGATTTTACGCCGTTTTCCAGCTCGAGTTCTACGTTTTTGGCTTCAAGATGTTCTTGAATGATGGCGGCCATTTCAAAGTCCAAAGAAGGCATAACCTGGTCGAGCATTTCGACGATCGTCGTTTTAACGTCTCTTTCGGTCAGATTCTCGGCCATCTCGAGTCCGATAAAGCCGCCGCCCACCACAACCGCGCATTGAGGATTGCGTTCATCCACAATCTTTTTGATCCGGTCTGAATCAGGTACATTTCGAAGGTGAAAAATGTTTTCCAGATCAATGCCCTCTAAAGGCGGTTTGATCGGTTCGGCTCCAGGAGATAAAATAAGCTTATCATAACTTTCCCAGTATTTTTCCCCTGTTGATAAATTTTTTATCTCAACGGCTTTTTCTTTGGCATTTATTCCTACGACTTCGGAGAAGATACGCACATCAACGTTATATCTGTTTTTGAATTCCCTCGGCGTAGCCAATAAAAGATGCGCGCGCCTTTTGATAACATTTCCGATGTAATAAGGAAGTCCGCAGTTGGCAAAAGAGATATATTCTCCTCGCTCAAAAACAATGATTTCAGCATCTTCACTCACTCTTCTCGCCCGGGCTGCTGCCGTAGCACCTCCGGCAACTCCACCCACGATAACCAGTTTGGTACCCATATTTTACCTCTCACAAGTTAATATATTTCCGTATAATACATTGTGTTAAGTGTTTAACACAAGCATCGCACCATTAATTTTCAGCGAAGCGAGTAACATGCAGCAGACCGGAAAAATTTATTAGGCAAAATTTATATGAACACAATCGTAAAATAAACGATGAATGCTTCGAATCAGTCCAGGTCGTTTTCGAGCACCAGTCGAAAGCGCGGTTTGCCCGTGCGAAGTTTATCCATAGCATCATTGACTTTGGACATGGGATAGGTTTCGGTTACCGGACCGATGCCGTGTCTGGCAGCGAACTCCAGCATGGTTGCCATGGTCTCAGGACTGCCGAGGGGGGATCCGCCGATGGATTTCTGACCGATAATAAGCGGGAATATGGTTGCCGAGACCGAAGGCGCCGCACCGACAATGTGAAGTTTGCCTTTTGGGCGAAGGGCGTTGATGTAAGCGTCCCAATTCAGCTCCACATTGACAGCGACCAGAATCATATCCAGAGAGTTGGCAAGCTTGGCAAGAGAATCAGCATCATGCGTGCTGACAAAATGATGAGCGCCGAGTTCCCGGGCTTCGGCTTCTTTGTCGGGACTGGTAGAGAATGCGGTTACTTCACATCCCCAGGCGTTAAGAAAACGAAGGGCCATGTGTCCCAATCCTCCGATGCCCACGACTCCGACACGGTCGGTTGGCTGGATGTTGTTCTGGATGATCGGGTTAAACACCGTAATTCCGCCGCAGAAAAGCGGCCCCGCGGTGGCGACGTTGATCCCCTTAGGCAATGGAATGACCCAGGCCTTATCGGCTCGCACCTTGTTTGCAAAACCGCCATGGCGACCGATAATAACACCTTCAGCGGTTGGGCAGAGGTTGTGATTTCCGGACATACACTCGCTGCACGTCATACATGACTTGGAGAACCAACCCAGGCCGACCGTCTGCCCGGGATTGAGATGGGTGACCCCTTCACCGACCGCGCTGATCTTTCCTACGATTTC
>JARRRC010000076.1:13055-23271 GCA_037381105.1 Desulfobacterales bacterium | reverse complement strand
CTGCTCTTCCTGGATCGATTCTTACCACCAGCAGAGATAATTCGAGCTTTTTGTCGTGATGAATCTTGGAATCAAATATCTCCAAATTCAAATCCCTGATACCGTTAATGATATCCTGAAACACATCGTTATCGCCGGATAAGAAATCTTTTTCAAAAATCAAATAACTGTAAGCGGGATCAAGTGATCGTTTGATCTTTTCAAATACCGGTGAATGATGTCTGGGTGTTTTTTTCATTTTATTTTGAAAGATACCTGAGACCTTCCTCTAAAATGGCCAGACCTCTGTCTAACTGTTCATCTGTAATAACCAGCGGCATCAAGGTTCGAATGACGTTTCCGAAGTTGCCGCAGGCCAATATAATCAACCCCTTATCGTGGCAGAATTTAACCAGCGCCCTGGCTTCATCTGCTGCAGGTTCTTTGGTCTGCCGGTCTTTCACCAGTTCCATGGCGAGCATGGGGCCCAATCCGCGGACGTCTCCGATAAATTCGTATTCATTTTGGAAGGCATCAAAACGCTTCCGCAGTTTTCCCCCCAAGTCTTTTGAAGCTTGAAGCAGATTTTCCTGTTCGAAAATCTCCATGACCGCAAGACCTGCCGCACAGGCCACCGGGTTGCCGCCGTATGTTCCGCCCAACCCGAACGGGTGAACGCTTTCCATAATTTCCTTTTTCCCCACAACCGCGCTCAGGGGCATTCCGGCAGCAAGACTTTTGGCAACGGTCACAAGATCCGGCACTACATTCCAGTGTTCCATGGCAAACATTTTGCCGGTGCGACCCATACCGGTTTGAATTTCGTCGGCGATAAAAAGAATCCCATAGTCGGTGCATATGCTGATCAGCTTAGGAAAATACTCTGGCGGCGGTGTGATAAAACCGCCTTCTCCCATGACCGGTTCTGCGATAACGGCAGCTGTTTTTTCAGCAGCGACATGGCTGATAAAAAATTCTTTGAGATGATCAGCGCATACGATATCGCAGCCGGGATACGCAAGGCCGAAGGGGCAGCGATAACAATAGGCATAGGGCATTCGGTAGACTTCAGGGGCAAAGGGTCCAAATCCGAACTTATACGGCTTGACCTTGCTGGTGAGTGTCATGGTTAAGAGCGTGCGGCCGTGGTAACCGTTTTCAAAGGCAATGACAGCAGGCCTTGCGGTAGAATAGCGGGCGATTTTGACTGCATTTTCAACTGCTTCGGCCCCACTGTTGATAAAAAGGGTGGTTTTTTCAAAAGATCCCGGTGTAGCTTCGCATAATTTCCGGGCCAATTCCACCGTCGGTGCATACGGCATCACCATAAAGCATGTGTGGGTGAATTTTTCCGCTTGATCCTTGATGGCTTTAACCACTTTGGGATGGGAATGCCCGACATTCATCACGCCGATGCCGCCGGCAAAGTCGATAAACTCTTTGCCTTCCACATCCCAGACCAAGGCGCCTTTGGCCGATTCTACATAACTGGGAGTGATGCTACCGTGGCCGGAGGGAATATATTCGGCCCGCATTTTTCCCAGATTGTCATTTGAATGATGCTTCATCGGAACACTCCTTGTTTGATGATTGCGTAAAAAGGATTTTTTGCTTTACTGAGAGGTCGGGGTGTTTTTCGAACGAGCGCTCCATGGATAATCTTTTCTTTAAACCGCATGAACTCGCGGCAAGGGATCGTAAAGAAAGAACAGGATATTATCTTTAATATATCAATCGGTTAAATTCGTCATATTAAATTCTTTTAAAGACACAACTTCAAAATACGCCTGTTCTTTATAACGATCCCTAAGCCGCTCAAACAGCATCCGATTTAAAGATAAGATTATCCATCCCGTCGGGTCGTAGCTTAAAGCGAAGCCTGATCCGCTCTATTTAAGGATTTCGAAGAAAAACTCCCCGAGGGCTCACTTACCTACAAACATGATGATTGCCTTGAATGTTCAATACAAGTCCCGAGCAATAACTGTTCCAATGTTTGCCGGCATGAAAACAATATGAGTGGTTTCAAAAGGTTGTGTGTTGTCATTGGAGAGAGATCTCTGAAGTGTTTGATTCAATATTGAATCGTAAGATCGAACAAAACCGCTGCAACCGAACGATTTTGGAGTGATACATAATTGCATCGCAAAGATGCCATTTTAAATCCATTAATAACAGAAGGTTAAATGTTTTGTCGATACATTATTGAATCGTTTTTGGGCGCAGACGATGTTTTTTCAGTTTGCGAACGATGGTGGGTTGGCTGATTTTCAAAAATCGCGCCATTTCTCTTGTGGTCCGGCAGCATTTCATTGCCTGTTGTAAAATATCCCTTTCCAGGTTAAGCATTTGGCCGGCCAGTCCTTTTTCCTGCGACGAATCATCGACTGAAGCGATAAAGGTACTCATGTTCGACGGAAGGCTCTGATAGATAACATCATCAATAAAATGGTTTTCACTCATTAAGACAGCCTTTTTAATAACATTTTTCAATTCCCGTACATTTCCGGGAAACGGATAAGTCTGCAGCATTTTTAGGGCATCCGGAGAGATTCTCCGATTTAACTCGTACGCTTTTCCGTATTCCCAGGCGCATGACTTCATGATCGTCCAGGTATTTCAAAAGTTTTGCCTGAAGAGAATGCGGCAAATCACCGATCTCGTCAAGAAAGAGAGTTCCTTCGTGGGCGAGTTCAAAAAGGCCGGCTTTTCCTTCCTGTCGAGCCCCGGTAAAGGCACCCTTTTCATACCCAAAAAGTTCGGCTTCTAAAAGGTTTTCCGGTAAGGTGGCACAGTTGATTTGAATAAAGGGTTTCTTGTGGCGGTTGCTGTTTTTATGAATGAACTTGGCCAGAAGTCCTTTGCCGGTTCCGGATTCTCCCAGAATTAAAATATCGGATGCCGAAAGATGGGCAAGTTTTAAGGCAAGGTGCAGAACCTGCCGCATCTTTTTATCTTCAGCGACAATCTCCTGATCTTTTAATTCCAAGAGACTGAGTTCAGCCAGTTTGTTCTTATATTTCTCCGTAACCATACGGGACTGTTCCAGCTGTTTTTGAATGGCGTTTAATTGAGTCATATCCCGCTCATTGACCACCACGAGAAATATATTCCCATTATCGTCAAAGGCAGGTGTGCCGGTGGCCAGTAAAAGCTTTTTTGTTCTTTTTATCTTTTGGATGACACTGACCTGGCGTTTGGTTTCAAGCACTTCCAGAGTCACCGAACGATCAAACAGACCACCATCGACAAGATCGATCACATTCTTGCCGATGATATCCGCTGCATAAATTCCATTCAATTTTTCGGAGGCCTCATTGATATCAATCACTTTGCCTTGACCGTCGCAGACCCAGATCCCGTCGTGAGACGCCTTAAAAATGGTTTTCAGCTGCTGATTTAAATAACTACTGGACTCTAACTCTTCCGGCAAAATTTTTAACTGCCTTAAATCCTGAAAATTGCATACGGTTCCGGCAAGTCTTTCTCGCTGACGAATCAGTGAAATATTGAGCACTATATCGAGGTTTTCTCCGATAACATGGTGTCCCCATTTGGAAGTACCGGTTTTCAGGCATTCCATGACTTGCGGACCGGTGATCGGAAAAAGTTCGGAAATAAAAATTCCGGTATGTTTTTTGGCACTGCAACCTAGTAGATCTTCAGCCTGCTGATTGATGTATACAATCATCCCCGATACATCCGTTGCAATGATACCGCTGCTCGTTGAATTAAAGATTTGTTCATATGTAATATTTGGGTTCATAGCAATAATATCAATTATCATTCAATTTTGTTTACAATGTGTTAATTTATAATATTTTCCAGTCTCCGGGTCAAGGCTATCAAGGGGAAGCTTGACCTTATAACAAACATATGAATATTATATCAATGCATAGAAATTGAAGGAGAAAAAAAGATGCGGAAACAGAAAAATTCCCGAGGTTGTTTTCTGTGCGGACTTGAGAATGAATTTTCGCTGAGAATGAAATGGTACGAAGATCATCAGTCGCGTCAGGTACTGTCGAGGGTAACGGTTCCGGATCATTTCAACGGCTATCCGGGAGTGGTCCATGGGGGTATTGTTTCGGCGATACTGGATGAAACATCCGGGCGGGCAGTGATGCTGAAATCCGGTGAAGATGCGTTAATGGTGGCGTTGAAGCTGGAAGTTACGTTTCGCCGTCCGACACCGACGGGGATTCCGTTGACGGTTACCGGCTGGGTTATCAAGCAGACCGAAAACCGGGCTCAGGTCGCTGCAGAGATTCGTCTCCCGGACGGAACCCTTACCGCAGAATGCAAGGCTATCGTCGTTCGTCCTCCCGGGGAGATTATGGACAAATGGGAAAATGAAAAGCCTTATTGGAAAGTCTATGATGATTGAATATTTCTCTTTTGGAAGTATTACCGTCGCTGGTATCACCTATCAGAATGATATCAAAATAATTCGGGGCAAAGTCATTCCTTCTTGGTGGAGAAAAAGCGGACATCGGGTTGATACTGAGGATATAAGGGATATTATCGAGGCCAAACCCAAAATTTTGGTACTGGGCAAAGGCAAACCCGGGATGATGAAATCCACCCCAGCGTTATGTGAATTTCTCAAACAAAACAATATCGATTTGATCGAAGAAAAAACATCTAAAGCAATAAAGACGTTTAATCAGCTCTTTAAACAAGGCGAACATGTGTCCGCCGGATTTCATTTAACGTGTTAAGGAGGCTTTAAATGCAAATTTTGGTTCTTTATTATTCAAAGGGCGGCAATACCAAAAAACTGGCTGAAGCGATTCTAAAAGGAGTTGAAAGTATAGAGGGTATTAAAGGCATATTAAGACATGCCGATGACGTCACCAAAGAGGATTTTGTATCATCCAGCGGCATTATTGCCGGATCTCCTGTTTATTTTGGCGTCATGGCGGCTCAACTCAAAAAGATTTTCGACGAATTTGTGAGTGTACGGAAAAAGATGGAAGGAAAGGTCGGCGCCGCTTTTGCAACATCCGCAGATCCTTCGGGCGGAAAGGAAACCACAATGATGTCCATTATTCAGGTGATGTTGATTTATGGAATGGTAATTGTGGGCGATCCCATGTCTGCCACCGGACACTTCGGTACAGCCTGTGTTGGTGCGCCGGACAGCGGAAGTTTGGAAAACGGCATGAAATTGGGTCAGAGAGTGGCGGAATTGGCCAAAAAATTGGGAGCTTAAAAATTTAGAAGAAAAACTCACCCGCCTCTCCAATAAATTTTTATGGGGAAAATGTAATGAAGGGAATTTTTCTAAGGTGGTTGATCCTGACATTTTCGATCATCGCAACGTCATATTTGATTGATGGAATACATGTCAGCGGATTTTTATCTGCATTTTTTGCCGCTGCTGTTTTGGGAATTCTGAATGCTTTTTTTCGACCGATCCTGTTAATATTGACGCTACCGGTCAATATTCTGAGCCTGGGGCTTTTTACCTTTGTGATCAATGCCGTGATGTTGATGATGGTTTCCGGCGTGATATCCGGTTTTAAGGTTGACGGATTCTGGTCGGCCGTGTTTGGATCATTTTTGATCAGTTTGGTCAGCTGGATTCTTACATCTTTTATCGGTGAGCGGGGAACGATCCAATATATTGATTTAAAAAATGTCGGCGGCAACCGTTGGGAACGGTAAGGTGCTTTTCTGAATAGCCGCTGCACGAACAATCTTTTTTACACCTTTACCCCTCTTTTCCTGTTACCTGAATTACCCACTATGTAATAAATGTAACAGAAAATATGATATCCATTTCACAGATCTTATGCGCATATTCATGTTGTCAGAGCTAACTATTTGAAATATAAGGAAGTGAAAAAACCATCTGATTTTGCATGATTTTTGCATAAATTTTGCTGCAGTAATTTCGCCATTTGAAAAGCCTAACTCCGATGTTTTTGCTGCAATCGATTTTTGACAAGTTCCTTCTAAATGTCGCTGAGAAACTCAGGAGACGATCCATATTTAACTTCTAACTATTGTCCATCCAGAAATGAGGATATTTGTCTAAGATCAAGGCATGCGAAAAAAATAAGAACAGGCATATAATTGATATTTAAGGAAAAATATGATAAGGAAATGTATTGGAGCGTCAGTGCTTCTATTCTTTTTAATATTCGGGTTTATAATCGTTTCAACCGTTGTTGCCGGTGATGAAGTTGGAGCCGCTAGCTTAATTCTTGTTCCCGAGCCTGCCAGTATTCTCTTGTTGGGCGTTGGCCTGGTCGGTCTTGCTGGATTAGGACGCAAAAAATTCAAAAAGTAGAGTGCTTTGGAAACGCCATTATCCATAAATGACGATAGACGGTCAGGTATAGATCGTCGCCAATTTTCCTATGATGAACATGTTCCGGAACGGAGATCCGGTAAAGAAAGGAGACGCAAGTCCGATGGCCGTAGAGAATCGAAGCAATCGGATTAGAAGTGGTTTCAAGACCTCCCTGCGGACTCAATCTAAAGTGTTAGACTAAGGTACCCAATCCTTAAAAATATTCCCGATATTTCTGTGGCTGGCCGCCCCAGTCTGTCTTTTTATCCCGCTGGATTTTAGCGGGGGACCTTGAACCCGATTGAAGGTTTTGAAACCACTTATAGTAAAAAGATATTCCAACCGGCAGAATCATACGGTTCTGCCTTTTTATTGTTCAGGAATCAGACAATCTAAAAACCCAATTATTACAACGATATCAAATGCTTCAAAATACATTTCTCCATATTCCGGGTGTCGGAATTAAAACTGAACAACGCTTATGGGAATCCGGCATTTACAGCTGGGACCACTTTACAAAAGTTGACGGCTCAGGATTTTCACCTGAAAAAACGGCCACCATGGCAAAGTATCTCCTAGAATCAAAATATCAGATGGCGTTATTGAATCCGAACTACTTTGCCGAGCATATGCCGGCGAATCATCACTGGCGCTTTTTCCCGGAATTCAGAGATGTTACCGCCTATCTTGACATTGAAACAACAGGACTGAGTCCCTATGGTGAAACGATTACCACCATTGCACTCTATAACGGCCAATCGATTTTCTACTATGTCAAAGACCGGAATCTGGACGATTTCCCCAAGGATATCCGGTCTTACAAAGTCATTGTGACCTATAACGGCAAGCAATTCGATGTTCCGTTCATTGAAAAGACCTTCGGGATCGCGTTGAACCAGGCACACATCGACTTGAGGTATATCCTGGCAAGCTTGGGATATAAAGGAGGTCTGAAGTCCTGTGAAGCCCAATTGGGATTCCACAGGGGGGATTTGACGGATATCGATGGATTTTTTGCAGTCCTTCTGTGGTATGACTATCTGAACAACAAGAATGAAAAAGCGCTGGAAACTCTGTTGGCCTATAATATCCAGGACGTGCTGATATTAGAGCGCCTAATGGTGATCGCCTACAATTTAAAAATCAAGGGTACCCCTTTTTACGGAAACTGTTTGCCCGATCCGGATATACCCAATACACTATTTCATGCAGATATGGATACGGTAAAAAGGATTCGATCCCGTCAATTCTATTTCGGGTTTGCTTGAATTGAACAGCTTGAGCTGTTGAATTGCGATTTGCCCAACCCCCTCATTTTTTCCACCTTGACACGCTTTCTTCATTTATTTATATTTTTACTTTCCGAATTTAATACCATTTAGTTATGATGACTTGCCCATGGCCATTAAAAACACAAAAGAATTCATCAAAAAACTGGAATCCGAGGGTGAACTGAAAAGGATCTCGGCGGAGGTTGATCCCGTCCTGGAAATCACGGAAATCACCGACCGGATAAGCAAGAGCCACGGCCCGGCACTTTTATTTGAAAATGTAAAAGGCTCTCCGTTTCCTTTGCTCATCAATGCCTTCGGCAGTTTTCGACGAATGGAGATGGCGCTGGGATGTAGTTGCTTTGATGATATCGGCCGCCGCATCGAATCTCTCATAAAACTTAAACCGCCCGCAAGTTTCACACAAAAAATCAAAATGTTTTTTGATCTTAAAGCATTATCAGGCGTTACACCGAAAAAAGTGAAACAGGCGCCGTGCCAGCAGCAGATCCATGGTATCGATGGGCCGCTTTTAAAAACGCTTCCCATACTCACCTGCTGGCCCCATGACGGCGGACCATTTATCACCCTTCCCATTGTCATCACCAAAGATCCTGATACGGGAATTCAGAACATGGGCATGTATCGCATGCATAAATACGATCATGCAACCACCGGTATGCACTGGCAGTATAATAAAGACGGCAACCGCCACTTTGACAAATACAAATCCCGGGGAAAGCGAATGGAAGTGGCAGTGGCCCTCGGAGGATCGCCCTTGGTGACCTATGCGGCCACAGCGCCGCTTCCCCCTGATATCGACGAGCTGTTGCTGGCCGGTTTTATCGGATCAAAATCCATAGAAATTACCCGAGCCAAAACCATTGACATCTATGTTCCGGCGGAATCCGACTTTGTGATTGAAGGGTATGTGGATCCGAACGAGGATCGTATCGAAGGTCCTTTCGGGGATCATACCGGATTCTATTCTCCTGAGGATCGTTATCCGGTATTCCATGTCAACTGCATAACCTACAGAAATGACGCAATATATCCGGCAACCATCGTTGGGAAGCCACCCATGGAAGACTGCTATATGGCAAAAGCCACGGAGAGAATCTTTTTGCCTACATTGAAAATGCTTGTACCGGAAATTGTCGATATGGAGCTTCCTATGGAGGGTGTGTTTCATAACTGTGCCTTGATATCCATTGACAAGAAATCCCCCGGCCAGGCCAAAAAAGTCATCAATGCTCTCTGGGGACTCGGGCAGATGGCATCCACCAAATACATTGCCGTATTTGACAAAGATATCGATCTGAAAGACTCACGGACAGTGGTCTGGAAACTTTTAAATAATGTCGATCCCAAAAGGGATCTGTTGATATCGGAGGGCCCGCTGGATGCACTGGACCATTCCGCACCGTATTCGAATTTTGGTGGGAAGATGGGGATAGACGCCACACGAAAGACCCGTGAAGAAGGTATGGGGCGAGAATGGCCTGAAGAAATCAAAATGTCTGATGAGATCATCAAGAAGGTTGACAGCCGCTGGAAAGAATATGGATTTTAAAAAATTTTCCGAACTGATGATGATCGAGCAGACCTTTTTTGCCCTGCCCTTTGCATTGTTGGGTGTGCTTTTCGCCGGGGGAGGAAGTTTTAGTATTTGGTTCTGGGTGATTGTTGCAATGGTGGCCGCCAGAACCGCGGGAATGGCATTCAATCGTGTCATCGATGCCCGTATCGATGCAAAAAATCCGAGAACCCGTAATCGGTTGATTCCAAAAGGAGAGGTTCGAACAGGAATCGTATGGTTGACGGCAATCATTTCTTCGCTGGTACTCATCGGGGCGTCATTCATGCTGAACAGACTCTGTTTTTACCTGTCACTTCCAGCCGTTTTTATGCTTTTCACCTATTCCTACTTCAAGCGTTTCAGTGCTTCTTCTCATTTTTATTTAGGTCTTGTTGAGTCTGCCGCCCCCATCGGCGGATATATTGCCGTGACAGGGGAGTTTACGCGAGTTCCCTTTGTTCTGGGACTGGTTATTTTAACCTGGATCGCAGGGCTCGATATTGTCTATGCAATACAAGACATGGAATTTGACATAGAAGAACATCTTTATTCCATACCGGTTCGTCTGGGAAAGAAAACGGCCCTTTTCATCTCCGCTGCTTGCTATATGGTTTCCGTCGGTGCTATGGTATATGCAGGGTTTATTACCCACAGGAACGGCTTTTACTGGGTCGCAGTGGTATCCGTTTCTCTGATATTTTTATATCAGCAAAGGCTTGCAAGGAGTCAGGACATTGTGTGGGCGGTGAAACATTTTTTAAAAGTTAATGTTTATGTATCTTCGATTCTTTTTTTAGGAACACTCACGGACGTCTTTTTTTCGTAAATTTAAACAAAGCGGAGTCTTTTGGGGAAAATGATCGTTGTTGCAATTTCAGGCGCCAGCGGCCCGATTATGGGAATTCGTTTGATAGAAGAACTCCTCGATTTAAAAGAGCCTGTTGCTGCCGTTGTGTCACAGCCGGCCGGCCGGATCATCGAATATGAAATGTTGTTGGAAAAAGCGACTTTTTCATCTTTGAAAGAGCTGCTTGAAATGCGCGGTGTCGTAAACAACCTTGATCTTTTAAAGGAATATAAAAACAA
>JARRRC010000076.1:0-13006 GCA_037381105.1 Desulfobacterales bacterium | reverse complement strand
GCCGTTTGCCAGCGGCTCCGCTCAATTTGAAGCGGTGGTGGTCATTCCCTGTTCCATGAAGACACTGTCTGCCATTGCACACGGTTATGCCGATTCTTTGATGACCCGAACTTGTGATGTGGCACTCAAAGAAAAGCGAAGATGCATTGTTGTTCCCAGGGAAACACCGCTCAGCGTAATCCATACCGAAAACTTACATAAAGCGGCTCGGGCCGGAGTAGAGATTGTGCCGCCGGTGCCGGGATTCTACACGCGTCCCGAAACGCTCGAGGATGTGATCGACTTTGTGGTGGGTAAGATTTTAAATCTCTTGGGCAAAAAACATCGTTTGTTCGAAAGCTGGGGAGAGTAGATGAAGGGGTGGGGTGTTTTTTAAATGTCGCGGCATGGAATGTTTTTTTAAAAGCATGATTGCACCAGAGGCGTATTGTCTTTGAGGCATGGGCTCGCCTCCGGTATAGTTAAATTTTTTCTGATATAAAATGACATTTCCGGATAACATCAAAGACAGAAAGCTCCGCAGCATCGCCGAGAAGGTGATCGGAATTGTTCCGGTGAGCAGAGAAGACGCGCTTTATATGCTCACGACGAACAACATCCTCGATCTGGGCGCCATTGCCCATTATATTCGAACGATGCTCCATGACGACACGGCATATTACGGCGTCAATATGAATCTGAATTACACCAATATCTGCGAGCTGAGATGTCCGCTATGCGCTTATTCCTGTGACGAGGATGACGAAAATGCGTTTGTTCTTTCTCTTGAAGACATCGAAAAGAGGGTAAGAAGTGCTGTTTCCATGGGGATCGACGAAGTCCACATTGTGGGCGGTCTTCATCCTAAACTGACCCTTGACTATTTTGAAAAGATGTTAAGTCTCATTAAAGAGATAAAACCGGACATGCACATCGTTGGGTTTACCGCCGTTGAGTATGATTACTTTGCCAAAATTAACAGAGTCTCTTTGGAAGAAGTGTTTCGGCGGCTGATGGACGCCGGTGTCGAAGCGCTGCCCGGAGGCGGGGCAGAAATTTTTTCTCCCCATGTACGAAATATCATCGCACCCAAAAAAATATCCGGAACAAAATGGCTGTCCGTTATGCGGACGGCCCATGCAATGGGCCTTAAGACCAATGCAACCCTGCTGTATAATCACATCGAAAATCCTGAGGATATCGTCGATCACCTGTCGCGGCTCCGTAACCTTCAGAACGATACCGGAGGATTCAAAACCTTTGTTCCGTTGCAGTTTCACGGCGAAAATACCAAAATCGATGCCAGACGTTCTACCACCGGATACGACGACATTCGAATCTATGCCGCAAGTCGAATTTTTCTTCACAATGTGCCTCATTTAAAAGCCTTGTGGATGTATGTCGGGGATAAAATGGCCCAGATTCTCCTCAGGTTCGGTGTCGATGATATCGGCGCCACCTATCACAATGAAAAAGTAGTACATGCGGCTGGTGCAAAAACGCCCGATTTTGGGTCGGAAGCATTTTTAAGAAGACTCATTCAAAAGGCACATCTTCGGCCTGAGCGGACTACTGCCGGTTACCGAAAGGTATCTTCTGTTCCAAAAGAGGTATCTATATGAGACTGGGTTACATTGATTATCTTAATTGCTATCCCTTTTACTTTTCAATGTTTGAAAAACAAACTGTCGAGGGAATCCTTATTTATCCGGGATATCCGTGCATACTCAACAAAATGATGGCGGACCGCCGTCTGGACATGAGCCCCATGTCTTCGGCCGCCTGTGCCCAGATTGCCGATGATGTGGTGGTGCTGCCGCAATTTTGTTTGAGCTCGGTCGGATATGTGGGCTCGGTGATTCTGGTGAGCAAAATTCCCATTGAGGATCTGAATCAAAAAACAGTGGGTATCACCAGCGCGTCCCATACATCGGAGGTGCTGTTAAAAGTACTTCTCAAAAACTATTACCATTTAGAGCCGGTTTATGTTCCCACCCAGCCAAGACCCGTGCTCCAAGATTTGGATGCGGCGTTGGTGATTGGAAACGATGCCATGGCCATATCTTCCGAACCGATCTCCTATATTTACGACCTCGGCGACCTGTGGCTGAGAAAAACCGGCTTTCCCGTGGTTTTTGCGGTGTTTGCGGTGAGAGAGAGGGTGGTTGAAAAATATTCGTCCCGGATAAAATCCGTTATTTCTTCTTATCATCGTTCATTGCATTGTCTCGAAGAGGAAAAAGAACATGTCGTTTCAAAAGCAAAGGCAAAGTATCCGGATATTATTTACGACATCAACGGCTATTTTGATCTTTTTGAGTTTGAATTTGCTGATGATTTAAAAAAAGCGCTCATGTTTTACTATACCATTGCCGGAGAAATGGGGTTGATCAGAAAAGTGAAACGTTTAAACTATCTGACGGCGATTGACTAAAAGCCATCTCAAAAGAGTCTTTTCGTCCGATATCGGCGTTGAGCCCTCGTATCAAGTCCTCGACACACTTGAGTGTGCCTGTGGGTTGATCCTCGGCCTCGTCTTCATCTCGACCGAAAATCCTAATTTTGAGATAGCTTCTAATGAGGATATATTTACTTTTATATGAAATCCCTCCACCCAAACAGCGACCTTTATCATAAAATATATCAGGGAGAACGGATCACGTCGTCAGAGGCACTTGAGCTTTTTTCCTGGGACATCATCGATTTGGGAAACGCCGGAGATATGCGTCGAAAAGTGGCTTTTCCCGAAGAAAGGGTGGGGTTTATCATCGATCGGATAATCAATTTTACCAATATCTGTGAGGCGGCATGTGCATTTTGCGCATTTCATGCCCGGGCAAATCTAATTGAACCTTATGAGCTGACCATGGAAGATATCTTATCGAAGGTCAAAGAGCTGCTGGATGCCGGAGGGACTCAGGTCATGCTCCAGGGAGGACTTCATCCCGATTATACCCTGAGCAAGTATGTCGACATGGTAACGTCGGTAAAAAAACAGTTTCCGGACATCTATCTTCACTCTTTTTCTCCTTCGGAGGTCGTTCATATTTCCCGAAAAAGCGCATTGCCTGTCGATGACGTGGTAAAAGCGCTCAAGGAAGCCGGTCTCGATTCCGTACCCGGCGCGTCCGACCTTCTGGTGGACAGAATTCGAACCAAAGTCAGCCCGAAAAAAACCACGGTGGATGAATGGCGTAAGGTCATGGGTGCGCTTTACCGGAACAATATGCTGTCATCGGCAACCATGACATATGGTATGGGAGAAACCGATGAAGAAAAGATCGCCCATTTAAAGGTTATACGGGATACCCAGGATGAAACCGGCATTTTCCAGGCTTTTATTCCCTGGTCCTTCTCCCCCGAAAAGACGCGCATGGAAGAGATCCTTTCGGCGACGGGGATCGATTATCTTAAAATTGTCGCCATAGCACGAATTTTTCTTGATAATATTATGCATATTCAAGCAGGATGGCTGACCGAAGGGATGAAGCTTGCCCAGCTGGCCCTGACCATGGGGGCAAACGATATGGGCGGGGTGCTTATGGAAGAGGTCGTGGTAAAGGCAACCGGGATAACAACACGAACCAACAAAGACGAAATGATTCATATTATTAAAAATGCCGGGAAGATTCCTATTCAAAGAGACTCCCGGTATCAGGCGATAAAGGAGTGGGCGTGACACAGTTCGATATTGCCTTTTCCACATGCCCCAACGATACGTTTATCTTTCATGCCATGCTTCACGATTGCATTGATACGGGAAATCTCTGTTTTGTCCCCCATATGCACGATATTGAGGCTTTGAACCGGAAGGCGTTTTTCAAAACCTTTCATATTTCAAAACTCTCTTTTTACGCCTATCTCAAACTCAGACAATCCTATGAGATCCTCGATGCAGGATCAGCCTTGGGATATGGATGCGGGCCCCTTCTTGTGGGAAGATCAGCGAATCTTTCAATTTCCAAAGCAAAAATTGCCGTGCCCGGTGAATACACTACGGCATACCTTTTATTGAAATTGTGGCATCCTGAAACCTTAAGTGTTGAGATTACCCGGTTTGACAATATTCTTGAAGGTATTCAAATTGGGCGGTACGATGCCGGACTCATCATTCACGAGGGTCGTTTTATTTATCCGGAATACGGCTGCATCGAGATCATCGATCTCGGTAAATGGTGGGAAGAAAAAACATCCCTTCCGATTCCACTGGGGTGTATTGCCCTAAGAAGAGAATCTCCCTTTATCAATTTTAAAAAGGATATTGAATCCGTGATTCGAAGATCAGTGGAATATGCTTTTCAAAACAGGGATGCATCCAGGGAATTTGTAAAATCGCACGCCCAGGAATTGGCAGATCCGGTAATTGACGGGCACATTGACCTGTATGTCAATAATTTTACCCTATCGCTGGGGGATACGGGGAGAAAAGCTGTTCAGGCCCTTGAGGAGATGTCACGGTGGCAAAAGATATTGTAACGGCCATTGTCATGGCCACTATGCTTGAGGCAAAGCCGTTTGTGCAAAAGATGCCCCTGCGTCAAACCCGCAAAGCCCCTTTTTATCTATTCCAAAACCATGAGATTTTGCTCCTTGTTTCAGGAATCGGAAAAGCCAACGCCGCCATGGCCACGGCGTATTGCTGTTTGAAGTTCAAGCCGGCTTGCGTTTTTAATCTAGGCGCGGCAGGCGCCACCCGTTCCGGCTATGATCTTGGAGAGATATTTCATATTCATAAAATTGTCGAACCGGACCGACCCGATCTGAGAACAGGGAAGCCCTGTGGTCATCAACCGGATCTGCTGGAAGGATTCAAAACTGCAAAACTGGCCACCAGCGATCGCGCGCTTCTCGATCCTAAAGAACGCCAAACGATTGCCCATAGTGCAGACCTTCTGGATATGGAAGGTGCTTCGGTGGTTCAGACCTGCAAAAAATTTAAGACAAGGTGTTTTCTATTTAAATTTGTGAGTGACACACCGGACCATACACGGGATCAGGATATTGTGGATCATATTCGGGGATACCGCCAAAGATTTTACGAATTTTTTGCCGGTGCCGTTATTCCAAACAGTAGAAATTACCTTATGTGACAGATCCTCCGGTTGCACTGGTCGGAGATTTGATATCTCTGTACTCTGTTGAGTCCATAACAAATATATCGTCTTCCTTTAATCCGGCCAGCTCGTTTAGCGCCTCTCGGATCTCTGTTGATCCTTTATCTTTAACCTGCTTGACGGCAGCGTAGTCTTTTTTGGTTTTTGAAAGAGAATATCGGCCGGATGTTTTTTCCAGATAGTTGTAGACAAAATTTTTTACGGACTCCCAGCTATCGCGACGTGTCTGATTCTCAAGGGGTGTGAGTTTGTCCAGATCTTTTAGAAGGCCTGAATGAAAACGAGTTCCCCGGCGTTTCATGAGCAGGGTCGTCCAAAACAAAAAAACCATTAGAGCGATCCCGCCGCCGATCCCGAAAAGCATTCGCAGATCCATGCCGCCCATTGCATTGAAGACCATAAGACCGACATCTGCGATGGCACCGAGAAAAAGACTTGTCCATATGCCGATGAAAATGTGTTTTAAGCGAAATGTACGGATTCTGAGGCGATAGTTAACCAAAGCTTCGAGGAAATGGCTTAGACGTTCGCCGTGGGTTTCAAATTCTTCTCGCTGATTTTCAAGATGCCCCAAAAAACTCCTATCGCTTCCGGTCCGTTTCCCCGCGCGCAGCATGGCCCTGGGAGAATAGGTGAGACGGATGGGGGGGATGTCTTTTCGGCCGGTAATCTGGGAGAGATTCCAACAAAGTGTCCCGTAAACCTGCAAAAGATCGGCAAAGGAAGCGCATTCGTCAATTCGATTTAAAACAAAGATCAAACGGTCTTCGAAGGTCCTTGTCGGCAGTGTTTCCCGGATACTGATATAGGATTCGCGTACGGTTCCGGCCTTATGGGGGTCGAAGACCACCAGAACCAGATCGGCGATTTGGGCCAGATCACCGATGACTTCCTGATAATTGTACCCGCGATCCCGTTCGGTGATGCTGTCGAGCATGCCCGGCGTGTCAATGACGGCTAGAGTTTCAAGAAAAGGCGCATTCACTTTTTTCAGGCGAAAGTGAGCGGCAAATCGTTGTCCATGCTTTCTCATGGTTTCAAAAGGGTATTCGGGATCGTTGAGCAAAAACTTGCCGTCCCGTTCTTCGACAACTTGAACATCCGTTCCCGTCGACTTGGAGTCATCGCAGGTAATCACGGTAAAAGAATCATCGGTGGGTGCCTGACCGGTGGTTTGAATATCTGCTCCTAGAAATTCATTGATGAGGGTGGATTTGCCTGATGAATAGTTGCCGATAACAAGAACGAGAGGGCGCCATTTAATGTTGGTTTCCAGAGGAACATCACTATAACCGTATTGGAGCGCCGCAGGAGAGAGGTTGTCGGATACCATTTTTACCAATTCAGTCCGAAGCGAATTAATATAATTTTCACGATACATCGCAATCTCCCATTGATCCGTTTTTATAAAAAGGCCTCTCGAATACTATCATGAAATATCCGGAACATATCTCACTGTTCTTGTCGTTGCGCAACTTTTAAGCTTTTTCGCTTTATCCACCACCGAAGGCCCAAAAGAGTCAGTGCCCATGCCAAGAAAACGGTGTCATCGATTTTTCCCATGACAAGATCCGGCATGAAAAAATAAACAACGGCACCGAATAGAAAACTTAACATTAGGGCGGTAGTGTAACGCATCCATGTGAAAATTCTGAAAAACACTAAAAACAGCAATGTCCAGAAAAGATAAAACACCGTGGTGACGGTGAGTCGATAGTTCACGGGTATGCTTTCGGTGACTTTTGACAAGAGAAAATGAGCCTTTTGGTCTGGTTTGTAAAGGCGATGATAAAGAACTTCTTTCACCGTTATCTTTTCATTAATGTAAAATCCTGCCGGTATCAGAAAATCGAGCGTGAACGGAAAGTCTTTTTCATGGAGAAAATCATTGGTCTGACGAAAGGGGAGCGACAGGATCTTGTGAAACCCCATGTACATCATGCTGATGACTGTCGCCAGACACATTACAGAGATCAGCGCCCAGATAATTTTCGTGCGAATAAGCATCTAAATTCCAGGACCTTTTCCGACAACAGATTACGAAATATGCTTCATCGTATCTTGAATCTCAATGGAGCGTTAACAAAACTAGGGACTATCATACTCGGTTTTTGCTCAATTGAGGTTGAACCAATTTGGGTTAAAGCTACCAGAGGCGAACCCTAGTGTCAACCGACACTTTTTAACGGTGCGTCACGTATCAAATCGTTGCCGATTTTTTGGAAACGTACTTCAAACCATAGATTTGTCTTCATTTGGGTTGTCATTTTCCCCGGACCTTGGCTGATGGTTGACCATTTCAATGTATCGAAACCGTCAATCATCGTCTAAGCTATTATTCATATTATCAATTTTACATATTGGATATCATTATATTATATTTCAACTCTTAATTCTATGTCTCATTTGATGCTGTATCTAATATCAATGGAAATTAAAAAAGCGGGCGATTGACGATGAATGGATCCGATCCAAGGAATGCCGGTAGAAGGGGCTCAGGGGCACTTGATCTGAAAGGGATCTTAAAATCCGCCTGGACCTACCGTTTGTTCCGTATGGTGATAAGCGTTATTTTTATTGGATCCGGCATCACCAAACTAATTGCGCCAAATGAATTCGCCGTAATTATTGAAAGCTATGGTTTGATCCCCGATGCGTGGATCTTTACGGCGGCCGTCTTTCTGGCTGCTTTAGAGATGATCGCCGGCTTTGGTCTGCTGGTGGATATCCGAGGGTCTCTATCCGTCATTACGGGTCTTTTAATATTATTTATGGCGGTTCTGAGCTACGGAATTTGGCTGGGACTCGATATCGACTGCGGCTGTTTCGGGACTCAAGATCCGAAGTCGAAGGCATTTCACGGTCTTTGGGCGGCTTTTGTTCGGGACATGATGATGTTGCCGGTTATTTTTTACCTTTATTACCGGCGGCTGCGCTTTAATGTAGAGCCGAAACGGTTAACACATTTTTTTAAAGGAGGAGGATGAATGATGCGAATCGGAAAAAGCATTTTTAGCCTTGTTGTCTGCGGATTATTTGTTGTAGGATGCAGTAGTTCCCCCTCGACCAAAAACAAGTATGAACAAGAGGTAGATAATGAAAAGGCGGCTGTCAAACTGGTCCGAGAAGTGCAGCGTGGCGGTTATGACGTCATTACCGCCAAGGAACTCAAGGACTTGATCGATTCCGGGAAGGATATTCTTGTTATCGATACCATGCCCTATGATGCCGGTTATAAAAAAGCTCACGTTCCCGGTGCCAAACAGTTTCTCTTTCCCATTCCGGAGATGAAAGAATGGAATACAAAAGATACCGACGGGAAAACACTGGACGATTACAAGGCGTTGCTTGGTACCGATATAAACAAAACCATTGTTATTTATTGCGGGTTTGTCAAGTGTACCCGGAGCCACAACGGGGCGATGTGGGTCGTAAAATTAGGATACAAGAACGTGCTGCGTTTTCCGGGCGGGATTTTTGCCTGGAAAGGGGCAGGATATCCCATAGAACAAGCCAAATAATACCCGAATTTCGCATGAAAATTGATAGGAATCTTTGCATGTGAAAGCGTCCAATTGGTGCAAAATTTAGGTTATAATTACACATGAATCTTTTTTCGACACACGCCGTCAGGTTACCCGAGGGCGTGTGCCGTTCAACTTTTTGATTTAACGAATAAAGGAAACGATCTTTTGGACCCCGATATCGAAACATTGTTGCACAAAATCCGTCTTCGGACCGAAAATCTTTTCATGACCCATCAATTGATGTGTTCCGAGGCGGTGCTCAGGGTGTTGAATCAAGGACTTAAAGGAGGGTTGCCTCCTGAAATTGCCGTTCGGCTTACCTCTGGCTTGCCCGAGGGCTTTGGAGGTGGCGGGTGCACATGCGGGGCTTTAAGTGCCGGTGTCATTGCCCTGGGGTTGTTTCTGGGGCGCAATGGGCCCGGTATTTTGAACAATCGGAGGGTTTACGCGGCTTCGAAAGAACTGCACGATCATTTTAAAATACATTTCGGTGCCACGTGTTGCAGGGTTCTGACGAAAAACATTGAACTCGGCACAAAACTCCATCTCCAGCATTGCGCTCATCGTGCCGGCGAAGTCGCTGAACAATCCGCCCGCATCATCCTTGAACGAAAACCAAAAGTGCTTGAACAGGTTGACTGGACGTATTTAAATCAGACCGACTCAAGGTTTAGGGCTCGGATAAAACAGCTTGCCAACACACTTGGATAATTAAGTCAAAGGTCGGGGAGTCCCCACGGTTTGAAAAAAAGCATGATCCATTGAGAGATCCGACACAAAAATCCGGACCCCCTATTTGAGTAGCGGATCGTTTCAAGACCTGGAGGATTGAGACAGTGAAACTGAACCTTTTTAAAAAACCAACCCTGCTGAGCCTTTCAAAGACCTGTGGTTGAGCCGCAAAAATCGACCCGGTCGGGCTTGGCAATTTATTGGCGGGTCTCCCAAGGCATAAAGATCCGAATTTGCTGGTGGGATATGATACCAGTGATGATGCCGGTGTTTATCGTTTGACCGACGATTTGGCCGTGATAATGACCGCGGATTACATTACCCCGCCGGTAAACGACCCGTATGTCTATGGTCAGATTGCAGCCGCCAACGCCATCAGCGATGTCTATGCCATGGGCGGACGCCCCTTAGCCTGCTTGAATCTGGTCAGCTTTCCTTCCAAGAAATTGCCACCTGAAGTACTTCACCAAATCGTTGCCGGCGCTCTGAGCAAGATTAACGAAGCCGGTGCTGTATTGGCCGGCGGGCATTCCATTGAAGACGATGAGCCTAAATTCGGGCTGGCGGTAACCGGGATCGTTCATCCCGATAAATTCTGGACCAACAAAGGTGCACGGCCCGGAGATGTCCTGATATTGACCAAGCCTCTCGGAAGCGGTGTTTTGTTTAACGCCAATTTAAAAAATTGGGTTTCTAAAAAGACCATGGATGCTTGTGTGGAAATCTTGGCAACACTCAACAGAATCGCGGCTGAGGTGTTATCCGGTTTTCAAATCCATGCCGCTACCGATGTTACCGGTTTCGGATTGGCAGGACACGGTTTTGAAATGGCCAAAGCATCCGGCGCGTGTTTTAAAATCAGCATCAGGGATCTTCCCATTATGGACGAGGCTCTGGCGGTTTATAAAAAAGGGATGACCACCGGCACCAATGCTTTCAACCGAAAGATGGTCGAACGACATCTGCAACTTGCCACTCATCTTCCCTCCTGGCATGAAGAAATCGCGTTTGATCCCCAAACCAGCGGCGGTCTGCTCGTGTCGGTACCGGAATTCGAAGGACAAAACATCATTAATGCCCTGCATGACAAAGGAGTTTCAGCCGCCAAAATCATCGGCTGCGTGGTAGAAACAAAAGCCGGAATTCATCTGAAGATCGAATAAATTGAATGCCAAGATACAAACTTCAAAATAGAACGGTATCCGACTGAAAAACGTACCGGACTGTATGATACTCTTCCTGAATCACGTAAAAATCAATTTTCTCGACGCATAAATATTTTATTTTATCATCTGTATACTGACAGAATATAATTTCTGTTAGTTCCGGGGGGAGACGATGTGCGATATTTTCGCGATATCGGCGGGCTATAATTATACGCCCCAAAAATATTTGCCGATATTTGCCGAAAAAGGCCGGCATAACATGAACGGCTGGGGAATCGGTTTTTTTCGAGAGGATCAGGCCTTTGTTGAAAAATCAGATGAGCAGGTATTTTCAGATCAGCAGGTTCATGAAAGTTTCCAAAGACTTGCAAGGGTCATCGACAGTCGAATCATCATATCGCACGTGAATTGCCCCCAAAGCGGCAGCCTTCATCTTTCTCACAGACATCCGCTGATGCTGTCTTTTATGGATCATACCTGGCTTTTCGCTCAGGTGGGAAACGTTGATGGCATTGAAAACTATGAAACCGTTCAAGAACCGCGTTTGGAGATATCCGTTTACACGGCACGGATTTTCGAATATCTAAGAGATCATCTGATCATTGCACATGAGAGGAACCCTTATATCAGCATGTTTGCCGCCCTTCGTCTCAGCATTCAAAGCCTGCTGTCGAACTATCCTGGGAATCTCGCTTTTTTCTTGGTCAATGAATCCGTACTGTTCGCATTTTTTAATTTTCGATCATTTTCAATATTAAAAAAATCCGAAAAAATGGGAGATGTGCTGCTCATTACTTCCATTGGGGAAGGACTCAGTCAAAACAACTGGCAGACCATCACGCCCGAAGAACCATCAAAAGGAAAACTGCTGGTTATCGCCGGTCCCGATGTGTTGTATGCTGCAGATATCTGAGCAAAGATGTGTGATCTTTTTGCTATTTCCGCCAATAGAGATTATTCCGCTCCAAAATCCCTGCCGATTTTTGCAGAACAAGCCGGAAAAAATTTAGACGGCTGGGGAATTGGTTATTTCAGAAACCATCATGCCTATGTTGAAAAGTCGGCCAAGGGAATTTTCAAGGCCGGACGACTTCACGACAGTTTTCAGCGGCTGGCTAGAGTCGTAAAGAGCAAGATTATCATCTGTCATGTCCGATTGCGCACCAGTGGTTTGATTGACGAGTGCCATGCCCATCCCTTTGTTCTCGAATTTGGGGGTTACGAATGGATATTCGCCCATAACGGTAAGGCACCGGTCATTGAATCATATAAGAGCAGCGGCATCCCCATGAAAGAAGCGCTGAGCGATTCCGCCAGAACCTTTGAATTTCTTCGAGATCAACTGATACAACATTTTAAGCAGTCTTCAGATGCTGCCGGTATGTTTGAAGCCCTATCTCGTTGTATTTCAGACATGATTGAGCAATATCCCGGAAAATACAACTTTTTTCTTTCCAACGGCCAATTTCTCTATGCATTCACCAACCACCGACAGTTCATGTTGCTCAAAGGCAGCAAAAAATTGGAAGGAGCACTGCTCATTACCACCATTGAGAAGGGGCTCAGTGATGAAAAATGGCTTCGCATCGCCAAATCAACCAGTCGTCGGGGAATGCTGCTGGCAATTTCCGGAACCGATATTATTGTCCGCCAGCCCCTTTAATCCCAATTGACTTGAAGGTCGAAGCGTACTAAAGGGCTTATTCCGACTACAGCCCCCGTATTTTATCATCGATCGTTTTTGGTAAAGGGATTGCTTTCCATGTATGGTCGATTGAAACAAAGGTGACACTTCCCTCGGCCAGAAGCTTGGTTTCAGGGGGGCGGTAAAAGTGAAACTGAAACACAACGGCTTTTTCTTTGATTTCTTTTATTGAGGTGTGCATCTCGAGCAAATCCCCATAGAAGGCGGGGGTTAAAAAATTGCAGTCTGCAGCGACTTTGGGCATACCGTATTTTTCTTGTTTGTTGCGGAAGAAAGTTCCCGGAGGTATCCCGACATAACGGAGAAAATCTTCAATTCCTTGATGGAAATAGCGGAAATAGGCGACAAAATAAACAACACCATACGGATCGGTATCACCGAATTGAACCTGTATTTTGGTTTTATGAACGAGCATGTCAACCTCCTGAAGATTAAGGAGCGGTTTTACAGTTAACCGTCCCGACCCTTGAATATTTATCACAATGAAAATACAAAGAGGTCATGATGCGATGTTTTAAATCTATCGTTTTGATGTGTTTGATTATTCCTATTTGCTTGAGCCTTCCCACCCGTGCTGAAGAAGGCGTCAATGTCCAGCTGGTCAGGCTTAAAACCGACGACGGCGTGAACCTGACCGGCGTTTTACGACGGCCCCGTGCGTCAAAGGAAACTGCATGCGTGGTATTGATCCACGGTTACAGCGGCAATTTTTACACGGGTGTCATGGAATTTCTCCCCGAAGCTCTGACGAACAGGGGAATTGCCACATTGGCGACCAATATG
>JARRRC010000075.1:0-7667 GCA_037381105.1 Desulfobacterales bacterium | reverse complement strand
ATCTTCCTTTGCCCTTCCTGAACCCTGAACACTCAAGTCGTTGTTGCCTAAAAGTGGTTTCAAAACCCCCTCTCGGGCTCAATCGCTGTGTTGGACTGAGACGTCCAATCCTCGAAATATTCCTGATATTACTGTGGTTGGCCGTCTCAGTACGCCTTGACCTTGAACCCGATTGTAGGTTTTGAAACCACTTCTATTACTTGTACCGTTCCGCAATGATGCGTTCAACCTCCTCTTCCGTTGGCATGGTATCCCGGTAACCCGCCAGGCATTGGTTGCGTATCCACCTGAAAAGAGATACCGTTTCATTGACCTCAATCAGCTCGGGAATGACGTCCTCTTCTTGGGACAGGATATGTCGGCTAAACTGGCCCAGCATGCCGACCACATCGTGGAAGGTCGCCGGTTCCCGTTTAACACCTTTTTTAAAGGACTTGCCTTTTGTTGGAAACACTTGGTCCGGGTCCGGGTTGGCGGAGATATCGAGTTTTTGAAAAGGTCTTCTGACCTGGATTTGCCAGTTTCTGGCCTCGTTCATCATCCTGGAAACCAATGGGCCTGCCCAGTCATGACTCTGTTGACCCTGTGAGCAGTAAGAGAAAAATTCCACTACCGACGGGCCGCAATACGCGATAGCTTCTTTCAAGATTTTAATGGCGTAGAATGGGTTGTCAACGGTAAGCTTGGCTGAATAAACATGGGATATAGCCGTGGCTTGGCTGACGATACGTCGATGCAGCGTCGTTTTGCCGGCAAATTTTTCTCCGATGGGCGAGGTGGAACGGTCGCACCCAAAACGAGTGGCACCGGATTTCTGCGCACCGGTATTCATGTAGCCCTCGTTGTTGTAAATCACCCATGTGATGTCATAATTCTCTCCCAGGGCATAATTGAAGGGGCCGTTACCGATATCGTAAATGGCGCCGTCGCCGGCAAAGACAATGATTTTGCTCAACACATCGTTGAAGCCGTTGGCATATGCCTGATCCAAGGCAAACTTGGATCCCAAAGCTGCAGCAGACGCGGTTCCAAAACCGTAATGGCCTGCCTGGTAAATCCGGGCGTTGAAAGGATTGACCAGTTCGGACACTTGATTGCAGCCTGTGGCGTTGATGTTGTATATGGTAAATCCGCGATCGATCATATGCTCGATCGCTCGCCGATTTTTATCCGAGAGAACCTTGAGTCCCTGGTAAAATGTTTCGATGCCTTTGGGGCTGTTGCGCAGACTTTCCAGGGCGAAGAAGGTCAAAAGGTTTATGGTTCCTTCACCACAGCCGGGACAAAGGGTGTGCTTTCCCGGATAAAGTTTTGAAAAGATAAAAAGTACCTGGTGGTTGAGCGGCATCCGGTCCACATACTGGGCGGCATCGTAGGTATTGTCCAGATAATGGTATGCCTCCGGGAAAAAATCCGTTGCGGTTATCTGTGTTTTGTCAGTCATTTTAAAGGCATCCACCGGACAGACCTGAGCGCAGATTCCGCAGCCCTTGCATCGATCAACGACAACGTTAATGTTTAAGGCAAAACGCTGCCACGGAATTCCCTTGGGCGGTTTTTTGAACACTTTGAAATAGGTAGCCGCTTCTTCGGGAACAGGCTTGTCCGTGATCGTGGAGTGGAGTGCCGAATCCGGGCACGACGCTGTGCACATGCCGCAGGCAATACATTTGGTAGCATCCCATATTGGAAGCTGGGTACCGATGAAACTCACATCCTTGTATTGGCTGGTTCCGGATGGTACAACGGAAATAAACCGGTCCCAGGGAACTTTTGTCCCCTCTAAAATCGGCTTAACCATTTCCTGACTAAAGGTTTCCTGAAAATCGTCTATCAGGTTCACCGGTTTAATGGTCCCCATTTCGTCCTTTTCAGTCATGACAACCGGAAGACCCGCGGCCCCCGCAGTCTGGCCGAAATCTTCGGGTTCAATCGCCGCAATGAGACCCTGACTTTCGGATACTGCGGCGAACGAACAGATTCCTTCAATGGGATCGGGTGAAGCCTGCTCGACACCTTCCCTTAGCAAGGCTACATTTGAATCGATAATCTCAAATCCCTTTTTGGCTCCCAGTTTTTCTTTCATGATGCTTGTAAATCTCTCTTCGAAAGCCTCGGGTGTAAAAATTCCCGTCTCTTTGTTGATAAGTCCCAGCATTACCGCGCCGGGCAAATTTTTCTTAAGGTGTTTCAAAGCGGCTTGAGTGGCGTCTACAGAAATCACCTTGATATTTTTATCGGCAATACGCTGTTGCATTTCAACAGGAAAAGTATTTAGAATATCTTCTACGGTTCTGGGGCTGTTGATCACCAGGAGTCCGTTTTGGTTCAGTCCGCCGACATAGTCTCTTAAGATTTCGCCGGATAGAAACTTTTCATTGAAAAAAGCCAGGACATCATGCTCGGTGAGTTCCGAGGCATTTCGAATCGGACTGGCGCTGATTCTAAGATTCATGAATACCGGGGCGCCCTTTCTGGCTGCGCCGTATTTGGCGCCGGATTCGATATATCGTCTGCCGTTGCAGCTTTCTTCGGCATAGATGACTGCTGCGGTTTCTAGAGCGGTTTTAACGCCTTCGGCACCGATTCCGATAAAGGTCAGACCAAGCTCCCGGTTTTTGTAATCCGGTAGTGGTGCAGGTTTCAGCGTGTATGGCCCTTCGATACCGGAATAAAAATCCCTGGTAAAATCATCCCTTTTGCTCTCCAAACAGGCCCGCATGTTCTCGATGACCGCAGCGGCATCGTATTTATTGAAATCTTTGCTGCCCAAACCGTAAACCCCATGCAAAAGAGTGGGCATAACGTCCCGTGCATATAATTTGTGCTCATCCTTGCCTTCTCGATAGGCTCTTTGAGACAGTTGCAGCGCCACCTGCAAATCGGCCAGAAGAAGCTGATTATGAACCATACCCGTTCGTTCCAGTACCGTGATGACCTTGGCATTGCGCACCCCATAGGCGATTTCCTCATAACAGGGCGGATTGAATAACACCGGTCGCACGACCCCTATTTTCAAGCCTTGTACATCCCGGTAGTAATCAACCACATCCTTGAGAACACCGGCTGCCGAACCCAGAACGACAACAGCCATTTCGGCATCTTCGGTACGATAGCATTCCACAACCTTGAGGTTGGTACCTATAATCCGGTTCATTACGTTCATGGCGGCGATAACACCCCGCTTGACAAAACGGTAGGCAAGGTCTTGGGCCACCTGACCTTCCATGGTCAGGTCGGTATCGGTAAAGGTACCGGTGAGGTATCTCTGTTCAAAATCCGGCTGATACAGCCGGTTCGGGGGCCCGACAAAATATTTCAGAAAGTCGTCTGAAAGAAGTTTTATGTTTTCAAGTGCATGGGATTTGATAAATCCGTCGCCGACAACCATGAACGGCAGCATGACTTGTCTCAGTTCGGCGGTTTTAAAGGCGATTGGGAGCAAATCATGAAGTTCCTGATTATTTTCAGAAACAATTTGAGCCCAGCCGGTATTGCGAACTCCGTAAAAATCGTTGTGACCGCAGTGAATGCTCAATGAGCCCTTATTCACTTCACGGGCCATAACCGTCATGATCGCCGGGAGGCGTTTGCCCGCTACTGAATAGAGGTTTTTGGTCTTTAGTACCAGCCCCTGGGAAGAGGTATTGTCCACATATCTCCCCCCCTGACAGGCCATAGCCTCTACCGCCGCTATAGCAGAAAGCTCATCACTGGGCTGAAAATACATCAGTTCGGTTCCAAAGAGATTTTTTTGGCCCCCTGAGGCGGCTTTTGCAAAATCTTCGGCAATGGGGGTGGAGGGTGTAATGGGATAGCCGCACAACCCATCGACGACGCGTGTAAGCACCGAGAGCGCTGCGTGATTGCCGTCCAGGATGGCTTCTTTACGCTGTCGAAATTCTTTTAATCTTTGATCGTTAATGCTGGAAGGGTCGAACTCAAAGAGCTTTTTGGCGTCGAATCGCTCCCACTCTTTTTTCCAGTCCAGTTGAAGGCTTTTCCATTTTCCTCTTTTCCTCTGATAGGGAAGCCTCTCCATGAGGGTGTCTATATCTATTTTTGGGGCCATCGGTTGTCTCTCCTAACAATAAATAATATTAAGATAAATCGAGATTGTTGGAATTGGGTAGAACATTTCCTTAATTGGAAGATATGGCCGCAAAGCATGGGTAAAATACCTTTGCGACCGGATATCAAACATGAGGGCCTTCCTCGTGAGAAAGTCATCTGGCATTAGCTTGGATGAAACTAATGAAGATTTTAACCTATTGTAAAATAAAGAATATGTCAAGGGATATTCAGGGAGGGATGCTAAAAATCTATCAAAATCAGCCGGTTGAATTCATAAATGTGTATCGATATCTTGAATCGGAAAATAGGAAAGAGAAAATCGGAACCAAAAGTGTTTCGCGGGGCTCACAAGGAAATGGTATTGAAAATCTGTTGATATTCTTTTATATAAAATCAGGTGTTGCAATAGTTTCGGTGGTGTTCTTTCAAACCCTGATCAATCATCCTCAACCAATGCCTTTATTGCCGAATATGAATCTCACAGCCAATATACCCTTGACGTTGAAAAAATATTCTGAAAATCGCTACGAAGCATTTCTTGCTGCGGTAAAAGATTTGGATGTATCCCTTCCCGAAGACATAGAATTCATTAACGCGCTGAAAAAGGCATTTATCTTTAGTGATTTTGTCTTCAAAAGCTGCATGCGTTATCCCGAGCTTTTTAAGGATTTGCTGCAATACGGCGATCTTCAAAGAAAATATAACACCGGCGAGATTCTTGAAAGACTGGGATCCTGTTTGTCTGATGTTAAAGGCAATGATGCGTTGTCAAGATGTCTTCGTCAATTTCGACGGCGCCAAATGGTTCGTATTGCCTTAAGAGACCTGGCCGGCTGGGCGGATCTTTCGGAAACCATGAATGACCTTTCGGTTTTGGCCGATGCCTGCATTGATCATGCGGCATCCTTTCTTTATCAATGGCAATGCTTAAAATACGGTATTCCGACAGCGCGTAACGGATTGCATCAGAATCTTGTCGTTATCGGAATGGGCAAACTCGGCGGGCATGAGTTAAATTTTTCTTCAGACGTGGACTTAATTTTTGCCTATCCGGAAATCGGCATGACGCGAGACGGTCCGGAATCGATTAGCAATGAAGAGTTTTTTGTTCGCCTTTGCCGCGATGTCATCAAAATCATCGGTGCGAATACTCCGGACGGCATTTTGTTTCGGGTGGATATGGATCTCAGGCCCTATGGTGAGAGCGGGCCGGTAGTCATGAGTTTTGATGCCATGGAAGCCTATTACCAGGAGCAGGGACGGGAATGGGAGCGATACGCCTGGATCAAGGCGCGGGTCATAGCCGGCGATAAAGCGGCCGGCGCACAACTTTTAGAAAGGCTCAAACCTTTTGTTTATCGCCGATATCTTGATTTCGGGGCATTTGAATCTTTAAGAAAGATGAAACAAAAGATTTCTCTTGAAGTAAAACGCAAAGGCATGGCGAGCAACATCAAGCTCGGTCCGGGAGGTATCCGTGAGGTCGAGTTTTTTGGGCAGGTGTTCCAACTCATACGGGGAGGCGTTACACCCTCCCTCCAAGAGCGCAGCATACAAAAGACGCTGAAAGCATTGGCCGATGAAAATTATATTCCCCGTCGTGTTTGTGACGAACTCATACATGCATATCGGTTTTTAAGAACAGTGGAGCATCGACTCCAGGAATTTTCGGATCAGCAAACCCATATGGTTCCATCCGATTTTCATGCAAGAGAGCGTCTGGCGGCATCCATGGGATTTGCAACATTTGAATCCTTCAATGGGTGTCTTGAAAAGCAAAAAAAGAGCGTTCATTCTCATTTCAATAAATTATTGGAAGCCAACGATTCCGAGCAGCCCGATGATCGGGATAAAGAAATAGACATGGCTTTGGAGGCGATATGGGAAAACATTTTAGATGATAAAAGCCGGCGAAGCATCCTTCATTCGGCCGGCTATGAGAACTCCGATGAAGTCGAACGTTTATTGGATCATCTTCGAAACCACCCGGCAACTCGATCCCTCAGCAGTGAAGGGCGTCACCGTCTTGGTAGACTGATGCCCCTGATGCTCAAGGAAATCGGGCGATCCGAACAACCGCTGGTCGTACTGAATCGAATTGTCGAGCTGATTAAAACCATTGAACAACGCACCAATTACCTGGCACTCCTTCTGGAAAACCCAACGGCTGTCGTACATATGGTGAAACTCGCCGGTGCCAGTTCATGGATCGTCTCTTTTTTGTCTCGCCATCCGGTACTTTTGGACGAACTCCTTGACCCTCGAACACTGTATCGCCCACCGGAAAAACCGGAACTTGTCCAGGAAATCCGCAAGCGGCTCGATGCATCGGCGGATCAGGGCCTTGAGAACCAGATTCAGGAATTGTGTATTTTTAAACAGGTGAATACACTTCGGGTGGCTGCAGCCGATGTCACCGGCGCCTTGACGCTGATGCGGACCAGTGACTATCTCACCGACATCGCCGAAACGGTGTTAAATGAAGTCGTTGAGCTGTCATGGAACCACCTGGTTGAAAAGCACGGCACGCCCATGTGTGAAATGAACGGCATGTCAATCGGCAGGGGATTTTCCGTTATTGCTTATGGAAAGCTGGGTGGGATTGAACTCGGATACGGATCTGATCTGGATATGGTTTTTCTCCACGCCGGAATCCAAGGACAAACCCGCGGCGGCAAGCTCCCTATCGATAATCACCAATTTTTCGCTCGTCTTGGGCAACGGGTAATCCACATTTTAACCACTCATACCGCTGTCGGAAAACTCTATGAGCCGGATATGCGCCTTAGACCCAGTGGCAGTTCGGGTATTTTGGTGAGCCATATCGAGAGCTTTTATGATTATCAGATAAACAGCGCCCGGACATGGGAACATCAGGCCCTGATCAAGGCAAGACCGATTACCGGTGATTTCAATATGTCCGGACGTTTTGAACAGATTCGGCGCGATATCCTTGCGCGACCAAGGATTAAGGCCCAACTGCAACAGGAGGTCGTCGATATGCGTGAACGGATGCGTAAAGAATATTCCAGTGCGAATCCGGACATTTTCGATCTCAAGCAGGATACCGGGGGTATTGTTGATATTGAATTTATTGTGCAGTATTTAGTACTTTTAAGATCTTGCGAACACAGCGATTTAATAAAATGGACAGATATTGTGAGGCTTCTTGAAACATTGAAAGATACCCATATCATCAACGATTACGTAGCACATATCTTAAAGGTTGCTTATCTGACCTTTCGATCGGCGGTACACCAGCTCAGTCTCCAAGAAAAACCGGCCAAAGTTCCTGAAAAACCATTTCGCGGGATGAGAAAAAACGTTGCCCGGATCTGGAAAAATATCATGGAAATTGAATGAGAATTACATTTTTGTAATTATTTAAGCTTAAATTTAACAAAATTGTAAGCTTTCAATTCATCCGGGAGCGGCTTTCGACTAACAAATATCACTATTAATAGATAGTTATGTATGTTTTATCTTGTGGCACAACTGTTGCTATTAAAAATGTACTTATCACCTTTTAAGCCTGATACCCGAAATAGAAAAGAGAAAATAGAAAATAGGACAGGAAGAACCTACGATGAACA
>JARRRC010000074.1:0-11007 GCA_037381105.1 Desulfobacterales bacterium | reverse complement strand
TTTTTCAGCCGCGCTTACAGCCAAAAATTGTGACGTCGGCCATCTTATTGCTTTGCCTCAAAGAGGAAGTGCCTGCAAACGGATGAATCTATTACTAAGATGGATGGTTCGAAAAGACAATGTCGATCCTGGAGGATGGCGGGGTGTTCCTTGGTCAAAATTGATTATTCCTTTGGATACTCACATGCATAAGATCGGTTTGAAACTTGGGTTTACCAAAAATCGACAGGCGAATATGCGGACCGCTCTTGAAATCACTTCCGGTTTCAGAAAAATTATTCCGGAAGATCCTGTAAAATATGACTTTGCACTGACACGGTTCGGGATCAGATCCGATATGCACATCGATAGTCTGTAACATTTTGATTCCTGTTTGACAAAAAAGTACTGATATCTTATATATGCCCATTATGCCCGAAGACATGCTATCGAAAATACTTGCCGACAAGAAAAACTTAGAGCGTGTTCTCGACAACCTCAAGATCGGTATTATCGCGCATGATTTGAACCGCCATATTTTTTATTTCAATAATGAAGCCGAAAGAATTACCGGGTACAATAGAAAAGAAGTCTTGGGCAAAGATTGTCATAAAGTTTTTGGAGAACCTTTTTGCGGCGGACAATGTTCTTTTATCAATCAAAAACCTGCCCTTACAGATAAAAGAGAGTATTTAAACAATATTGTAACAAAAAGTGGTGAATCCCGACGCATCGAAATGTCCCTGACGATGATGAAAGATAATAAAGGCCGGGATTTCGGGGTTCTTGCATCGCTGGCAGATGTTACCGAGATGCTGAACCTTTCAATGAAAGCCCGTGAGCTGGCCAGTTTTTCAGGCATTGTCGGCAAAGACGCCAAAATGATGACGGTTTTCCGGCAAATCCGGGATGTTGCGGGTTATGATTATCCGGTTCACATATCCGGGGAAACCGGCACCGGCAAGGAATTGGTTGCCGGCGCCATTCATAATGAGAGTCACCGAAGCGGTGCGCCCTTTGTTCCCATCAACTGCGGCGCGCTTCCGGAAAGCCTCATCGAAAGCGAATTGTTCGGCCATGTCAAAGGCGCTTTTTCAGGCGCTCTCCGGGATAAAAAAGGACGTTTTGAACTGGCGGACAAAGGGACCATCTTCCTGGATGAAATCGCTGAGCTTTCAAGACAGATGCAGGTTAAGCTTTTGCGCTTTTTGCAGGACGGAATGTTTGAGAAAGTCGGGGGAGAAAAGACCGTTCGTGTGAATGTCAGGGTGATCAGCGCCACGAACAAGGATCTTAAAAAGGAGGTTCTGCAAGGCGGTTTTCGAAAGGATTTATTTTACAGGCTCAATGTCATTCCGATACATCTTCCGCCCCTTCGCGAACGCAGAAACGACATCCCGCTGCTGGTGGATCATTTTTTAAAAGAAGCCCGAGAGATGCATGACCATATGATGCCGAAAATTTCCAAGGAAGCCGTTTCCTTAATGATGGGGTATCATTGGCCGGGCAATGTTCGGGAACTGCAAAATGCCATACAGTTTGCCATTGTACATTGTAACGGCAGTATGATTTTCCCCGATGATCTTCCTATGGAACTCAAGGACCAGAGTGTGCTTTGTCCCCCCCGCGGCGCATCAAGAAAACTGAATGTAGAGATCGTAAAGACCGCTATGGAAAAGACCGGGGGCAACAAAGCAAAGGCCGCCAGAATATTGGGGGTAGGCCGGGCCACCCTGTACCGGTTTCTGAGCGACCATCCTCATGCTTTTCAATAACAAGTTATCATTAAAAAAAGGGCTCCCAAAGGGAGCCCTTTTTAATGAATGGAATTCCGATATTTCATCGGGCTATGCGTGTTGGGATTGTGCCTCAAGTTCCCGGCGATCCGCCATATCCATCAAGATTCTTTCTCTGGCTTTATCGATGCCGAGTTCTTTTCGCTTTTTGTCGATATGGGCAATCATCATTCTTGCCATTTCATGCGGATCTGGCGTAAAACCCCATTTTCCAAGACCTTGTTTCTCAAGACCTTCAAAAAGCAGTTTGTGAAACTTAGTCTCTTCAACGATGGGGAATGTCACTCCAAAAACGGTATAAACACCCGAGGCAACAAAATATTGCCCAATACTTATAGCCTTTTCGCTCATCCATTCGGGAGCGGCGCCTGCCGCGGGCAGCTCGGCGATGCTGTGTCCCAGACCGCCTTCTCTAACCATGGCGGAAGCTGCAATAAGAATCCTGCTGTTGTCTACGCAAGAACCGACGCCCAGAACCGGCGGCATCCCAACGGTTTCACAGACTTCCTGCAATCCGGGGCCTGCAAATATTGCCGCTTCAGGGGTGGTTAGTCCGGCCTTGGCAAGGGAAATCTGGGAACAGCCGGTCTGAAGGACCAAAACATCTTTTTTAATTAATTCTTTAACCAGCTCTACGTGAACCCAGTCATGTTTAACCCTGGGGTTGGTGCATCCCACCACGCCGGCTACCCCTCGGATACGACCATTGATGATGTTGTCGTTGAGGGGTGTATAGGATCCTCGGAAAGTTCCGCCGAGCATGTAGTTAATGTATTCGTGAGAGAATCCGTGAACGCCGATGTTTTTAATTCTCGGGATTT
The DNA here is from genome assembly GCA_037381105.1 of Desulfobacterales bacterium. Classification (GTDB taxonomy): domain Bacteria; phylum Desulfobacterota; class Desulfobacteria; order Desulfobacterales; family UBA11574; genus UBA11574. The sequence continues at coordinate 8,411 of JARRRC010000074.1, read as the reverse complement.
CAATTTCTGCCGGTCTGTTTTTGAACCTGGAAATGGCTTTGATGACGATTTCATCGGTAGGCACTCGGACGGTGTTCGTCGAATTCGATGTGCTGTGCACCTTCGATATGACATCTGGGATTTGTGGTTATGAGATGGGTTCCGTAACATTCGGCCACTTTGGCCAGCCCTTGTTTGATACACTGGACATCCACGGTCATTGCATCCACAGCACCGGTAACCAAAATCGCTTCTGTTGACATGAAGTTACCGGCATGGGGGATGCCGTGCCGTACCAGCATTTCTGCCCCGGAGCAGCACATTCCTACCAGGTTAATCCCTGCGGCTCCGGCTTTTTTGGCCGCTTCAACGAGCGTCGGCTCATTCACCGATACCAGCATGGATTCAAAAAGATTCGGTTCATGGCCGTGAACGATGATATTGACATGGTCTTCTTTTAGAACCCCCATATTCACTTCGATACTGACCGGAGAAGGGGTTCCGAAAAGAATGTCGGATATTTCCGTTGCCACCATCGAACCGCCCCATCCGTCGGCAAGGGCGGTTCGACTGCACTGTTTGGTAATGTTTTCATAATGTTGATCAACACCCATATGCGTTCGGTGCATCAGTTCCATGATTTCACGCATGGCGCCCCTGGGGACTATGCCCAGTTTTCGCCAGGTTTCCAGTGTTTTTTCCGGAACCCCGCAAACCCCGACTTTTCCGTAAGGGTCCTTGGAATTCAATCTACAGGGACCCATTGCACAGTGCTTGCAGCATGCGGAATCCGCACCAATGGGGCAGGCCTTCATGTTGGCAGCCCTGTCGAATGCGATATCCACACCGTCTCTGTGGGCTTTTTTAATCATTTGTATCGTGGCGTCACAAATCGTGACATCTTTTGGATCAATTTCCTTTTTCTTTGATAATACTTCCTTTTTTTCCATTTGACCTCCTTTGCGGGATGCATAAACTTGGATGGTTTATTGAAATAATTATTGATAATGGTTACTATTAATCTTAAATTGACCCATTATCTCTTGTCAAGCGTAAAATATATCTTATTATGTAATAAAGAATATTGATCTGTAAAATCATTTTGTATCGATTTAATTTTTATATGAGGAGATTGTTGTAAAATTTCACTAAATATGAGATGAAAAAGCATCTGAAAATTCATATAAAAGGATATTCACATGTCAGAAAAGCCAGTTAAACTGTACTCTTTGAGCACTTGCAGCCACTGTAAATCGACCAAGAAACTTTTAAACGACTGTACAGTCTTATATGAGTTTGTCGATGTTGATCTTTTAGAAGGAGAGGAACGACGGGCCATACTGGAGGACGTAAAAAAATTCAATCCGAAATGTTCTTTTCCCACCATTATCATCGGTGATAAGGTTATCGTAGGATATAAGGAAGAAGAGATTAAAGAAGCCCTGGGGCTGAATGGATAAAAGGCTGAATCTACATCTATTCCGAATCCAAGCCGCACGGAACTTAAGAGCTCGTTAAACGGTTTTTCCCTGTGTCGGCTTCTTTTCTTTGGTCGGCGTTATGTATTTCGTTTGTTTTCCCCGTCTATCGGGATTTTCCCTGCGATTTTTTCCGAATCTGCGTTCAGGAATGTGTACGGCATACGAAAACCTGCGTCGATCGGTTCCCGAGCGTCTTCCGCCTTTATCAAATAATAATTGCCTGTCCATATTTAGGGTGACAAGCAAAATCCGTGCAAAACAAACATGTTTAACGCAAATAATTAATTAAATAAATTAATTCAAATAGATAAAAAATTTAATTTTAATGGTCGATTTTGAAATTCTCAAGACAATCGTGAAGGTTATGTAATACATTACATAACAATTAGGTGATTTTATATATAGGTTTAAGACAAGTCAAAATTGTCGATGGCATTCGGAAGAAAGATATAGTTAAGGGAAGAGCTCTTTAAAAAAACAGGCCCGAACGAATCGGGCCTCTTAATGATAGCAAACATCTCAAAGATGAATAAAACTGCAATCAGACGTTATGCTTGATTTTTGCCAGAACTTCAGGGGTGGGTTTTGGAAGCCCGGCAATTCTCCATGCCACAATCGGGTCCGGGAATTGCTGGTAATGGCAATCCTTTGTTTGCTTGACATTTTTGCATACGGCACGGAGTATAGGGAACGCCTCGAATTTTTTGTAATAATCCCTCATGAATTTGAGGATTTCCATTCTTTCAAGAGTTAAGGGGCACTCCTGAGAAACCCCTTCTTTGTCCGCGAGCGCGCAGGCGACATTCTCGTTCCAGTCCTCAAAATTAAGCAGGTATCCTTCATTATCCAAATCAATATTAAGCTCTTTCTGTTCTGTTGTCATGATATTTTACCTCCCGTTGTAACACTTTACTCGTAAACTCGAAGTGTTTTTCTAAATCGCCGGTTCATTGAATATGCCTTCTAATATTTCTAGAAAGTTTCTGAAGTCTCTTTAAACTCGGGTACGTCCTCGAATGATTAGTTAAACATAATGCCAACCCGCAGGTTGTCAAGACAGGATTCCACTTGGATTCAACGGGTTTGGAAACAATTTAACAGCCTGATAGAGTTTTTTAGCGTGATAAGAACTCCGGACAAAGGGACCGGCAGCCACTTCATTAAACCCCATTTCAATAGCTATTTTGGACCAGTTGTCGAATTCATGAGGCGGTATAAAGCGCTTTACCGGCAGATGGGCGCCGGTCGGTTGCAGATACTGGCCCAGTGTCAGCAACCGACATCCCGCATCAAGAAGATCTTTTAGCGTGTTAAGGACTTCATGGGTATGTTCTCCAAGGCCGAGCATCAGACCGGACTTTGTAACAATGTCAGGATCAAAAACAGCAGCCTGTCTTAAAACATCAAGAGAGCGCCTGTATATGGCTTCCGGCCGGACACTCGGATAAAGCCGGGGAACGGTTTCGATATTATGGTTTAAAACATTCGGGCGAGCCTCGATAATACTTTTTAAGGCATCTTTATTTCCCTGAAGGTCGGGAATGAGCAGTTCGATCAAGGCATGCGGGACTTTCTTACGAATTTCATGTATCGTTTGTACAAAAAGAAAAGCACCGCCGTCATTAAGATCGTCCCGGGTGACCGACGTAATCACCACGTAATCCAGATTCAGGTGCTGAACCGTTTCGGCAATCCTTAACGGTTCTCCAATGTCCGGGGGGTGTTGGGGACCGTGGGCAACAGCGCAAAATCGACAGTTGCGCGTGCAACGGTCACCCAAAATCATAAAAGTTGCGGTCTTTCGGGAAAAGCATTCCCAAATGTTGGGACATTGCGCTTTTTGACAGACCGTATTGATTTTTGCCTTGCTGATCAAAGCGTCGACCTTTTTATGGACAGAGCCGTAAGGCAATTTCTTCTTGAGCCATGTGGGTTTCCGCTCATGTTTTTCTGTTCCATGATGCTGTGTCATGTCGGCCTCGATAACGTCATGAGGGTGTTCCTATCAGAGCAGTTTCTTAATAATTGATGTATCTTGGCATGTTCAATCTCGATCAGTTTAAATCCAAAAACAGATGAAAGATGATATTTGACGGATTCTCGCACCGGATTTACGCATATGTTTTTCGACAGCTCACGGGCCATGGATGTAACGTCGACATCGGCAAGTCCGCAGGGATGAATCCACTGGAAAGGTTCCAGCGACAAGCTGACGTTCAAAGCAAAACCATGAAATGAAATCCCTCGTTTAACGGAGATGCCCACACTTCCCAGTTTTTTATCTCCTATCCAAATCCCCCTGTTTACACAATTCCTTTCGGCAAATATTCCCCAATCTGAAACCGTACGAAGCATTATTTCTTCAAGGCCTGAAACATAGTCGATGATTTTCAGCCCGGCCCGGGCGAGATCGACGATGGGATAAACTACCAGTTGGCCGGGGCCGTGGAATGTGATATCGCCGCCTCTTTCCACCTGGATAACGGGAATTTTTAAGCCGTCCAGAAAAGATCTCGATACCTTCAGGTTCTCTGCACCGCCTCTTCTTCCCAGGGTAAATACAGAAGGATGCTCCAGCATTAAAACAGTATCGTTTTCAATGACTCCGGCCTGCCTGGCAGCGACAAGACGATGCTGCAGATCCAGCGCTGTTTGGTATTCCAGGATCGGTATCTCCAAACTGAAACACGTTTTACCATTACGGCCGGCCATAAATTTCATGCTTTGTGTGTTAAATAATTTTCGTCGGGGGCTCATCCTTTGCCATCAGAACGATGTCCCTTGGATTGCACAGCTGTCTAGGTAATTCTGCCACACGTCCGCAGGATATGCAAACAAAATTGATGTGCTGCAGTTTCGGCTTACAGATATGCCTGGGGTCTTTGCTTGATTGACCGCAGTGCTCACATATAAACGTCTCTTTTATTTCCACCGGATCGCACAGATGACCCGTATCCTTAGCAGCTTTTCCACAATTTTTACAGATGTGAACTTTATTTTCCATGATCATTTTCCTTTTAATTTCAAGGTAAAAAATGGTTAACCTAAAATAGATCTTTTGACCATTCTTATAAACATTATTGAGATTCATGAATTGCTTCATAAAGATATTTAAACAAAATTCGTGCCAATTGTATTCCATCGCCATTCAAGCAAAATAACATAATATATTGATGGGATATATTTTTGGTCTGTTTTTTTATCGTTAACAGGATGTGTCGCATCAGAATTTTTTGATACAATTTTATGATACACTATTGTTTCAAAAGACAAAAATAATGGCCGTTGTCGGATTGACATTTTGATTGTCCATCTTCGTGCTTTCGCCAGAAAAAAATCATTCAAAAGAGCGCTATCGGCAATAGCCCATACATTCATTCACTGTTTTCTTTAAACCTGAACAATCAAAAATTAAAAAGCCGGAATACTTTGGCCCAATGTTTGCACTATCGGTGGCCTCATGGGACATTTATAACTCAAGGCCTCAAAATATTCCCACAACATTTAATTGTTATTGAGATGACCAAAGAGAATGAAATGAAGACAAAACTAACGGTATTATGCATTATTTTTTTGTTGTTTTCTTCGTGCAGCAAAAAAGAGGAACAACAAGCACAGGCGCCCCCGCCACAGGTCACAGTTATTGTTACGAAGGCAAAAGACGTTCCCATCTATACGGAGTTTGTCGGTCAGATACATGGTTTCAAAGATATTGCCATACGGGCAAGGGTGGAAGGTTTTTTGGAAGGTATTCATTTTGAAGAAGGTTCGCGGATCGAAAAAGGCGCTCTCCTTTATACGTTGGAAAGTCAGCCGTTTGAGGCCGATGTGGCGGCAAAGATGAGCAGGGTTGCGGAAGCCAACACAATGCTGGCAAAAGCCAAAAGTGATCTGGACAGGATCGAACCCCTTGCAGAAGAGAAGGCGGTTAGTCAGAGCGATTTGGATGCGGCGGTTGCCCAATATGAGGCTTTTATTGAATCGGTGAAAGCAGCCGAAGCGAATCTTAGGGCCAGTAAAATCCAGCTCGGTTATACCAGGATTTATTCACCCATCTCCGGAATTATCGGAAAGACACAGGCTAAAGTAGGGGATTTTGTCGGTCGAAGTCCCAACCCGGTGATATTGAATACGGTTTCCAGTATCGACACGATTCTTGTGGAGTTTTTTATCACGGAGAGGCAATATCTTCAGTTGGCCCGGCGATTTACATCGGAGGTTGAAAAGGCTGATCGGAAACCTCGAAAACAAGACCTGGAACTGATTCTTGCAGACGGATCTTTATATGGATACAAAGGCAAACCCGAGTTTATCGATCGAAATGTAGATCCTACCACCGGCGCCATGCTGGTTCAAGCCTCGTTTCCCAATCCCCGGCAATTGTTGCGTCCCGGACAGTATGCCAAGGTAAAGGCGCTGGTCGATATTGTTAAAGACGGCATTCTGGTTCCGCAAAGATGTGTTTTGGAACTCCAAGGGACATACAGTGTTTATGTTCTTGGCGATGATGACAAGGTTCATACAAGAGGCGTAAAAGCAGGCCCCAAGATCAAACAATTCTGGCTGATTACCGAAGGGTTGAAGCCCGGTGAACGCATTGTGTACGAAGGCTTACAGAGAGTAAAGGAAGGGACGGTCGTGAAACCCACTGTAAAAGAAATCGAATCAACAGAACAAAATCAAAAGAAAATGTGATCGGATATGGGTAATTTTTTTGTGAGACGGCCCATTGTGGCCATGGTCATCGCCATTTTCATGGTTATCGTAGGGATCGTATTTCTGAAAGGTCTTCCCACGGAACAATATCCCAACATCACGCCGCCGGTAGTGGAAGTCCGGGCCACCTATACCGGAGCAAATGCCGTCAGCGTGGAGCAGTCGGTGGCCACACCGCTGGAGCAGCAGATCAATGGTGTGGACAATATGATCTATATGAAGTCCATCAACGCCAATGACGGCACCATGAACATTCAGGTGTCGTTTAAGATCGGCACCGATCCGGACATGAACACCGTTTTTACCCAAAACAGAGTCGCTGCCGCAACAGCCAAGCTTCCCGAGGAGGTCAAGAGGTTAGGAGTGACCACAGAAAAATCTCTTCCGAACATTTTAATGCTGGTTACCCTTACATCAGAAGACGGCCGATATGACCAAAATTTTCTCGGCAATTATGCACTGATCAATATCAAAGATATTTTGGCCCGTATCAAAGGGATCGGACGCGTGAACGTACTCGGTGCCAGCGATTATTCCATGCGCATATGGATTGAGCCCGACCGATTGGCCCACCTGGGTATAACGGTGCCCGAGATCGTGAATGCCATTCGAGAGCAAAGTGTGGTTGTGCCGGGAGGCAAATTCGGTGCGGAGCCCGCCCCACCGGGAACGGAGTTTACCTACACGGTCAGATTGCCGGATCGCCTGCAGTCGGAAAAAGAATTCAGTGAAATTGTCGTCAGAACCACTGAGAAAGGATCTCAGGTAAAGATTAAAGACATCGCCCGCGTTGAGTTGGGCGTTGAAACTTATAATGCGTTTACCCGGCTAAATGATAAATCATGCGCCATCATCGCCCTGTACCAGGCACCCGGCTCCAATGCCGTTGAACTGGCCAAAGAGATCAGAAAGACCATGGCGTCACTATCCAAATTTTTTCCGGAGAGTATTCGATATGACGTATCGCTGGATACCACGATGGCTATTACGGCAGGCATTGATGAAATCATCGAGACACTCTTTATCGCCCTGGCGCTGGTTATTCTTGTCGTCTTCATCTTTATCCAGGACTGGAGAGCGGCCTTAATTCCCACCATTGCCATACCCGTTTCTCTCATCGGTGCGTTTATTGTTTTTCCATTGATCGGTTTTACGGTCAATGTCCTTTCGCTTCTGGGCCTGGTTCTGGCCATCGGTATCGTTGTGGACGATGCCATTGTGGTCGTAGAGGCCGTCCAGGTCAATATCGAAAACGGTATGAACCCGAAAGAGGCCACTGCCCATGCCATGAATGAAGTCACCGCCCCGGTTATTGCAACCACACTGGTTCTGGTGGCGGTGTTTATCCCCGTGGCCGTCATGGGCGGAATCACGGGGAGATTGTATCAACAGTTTGCCATTACGGTTGCTGTTTCGGTAGTTTTCTCATCCATTAACGCATTAACATTGAGTCCTGCGCTATGCGCGCTGCTGCTCAGAAAACAAAAACCCTATGGCGGCCCCTTGGGGGCATTCTTTCGTCTTTTTAATAGAGTTTTTGACAGAGCCACCAAAACGTATATGGGGCTTACCCGAATCGTGGCGGGCAAAATCGTTCGAGGATTGATATTTATCCTCGTGGTGGCCATTGCCATGGGATTTTTGGGGAAAAAGGTCCCGGGCGGATTTATGCCCGAAGAAGACATGGGGTATCTTTTGGTAAATGTACAATTGCCGGATGCCGCATCCCTGCAGCGTTCCGATGCGGTTGCCAAAAAGGTCGAAAAAATTATCGGAAAATACCCTGAAGTGGAATATATTACTACCGCTACCGGATTCAGCTTGCTTTCAGGGAGCATGTCCTCCAATTCGGGCTTTATTTTTGTTTCCCTGAAAGATTGGGGCGAACGGGACAAAACCGCAAAAGACATCGTTCGACTGTTGAATGTTGATTTTCATTCGGCGATTAATGAAGCGCAGGTATTTGCCTTTGGACCACCGGCCATCCCCGGACTGGGGAGCGGTTCCGGCTTTACATTGATGATTCAGGACAAAGGCGGGAATACACCCGAATATCTGGCCAAACAGACGGTAAAGTTTATTCAGTCTGCCATGAAGCGGCCTGAAATCGGTTCTATATTTACAACGTTTCGAGCCAGCGTTCCCCAGCGATTCATGGAAATCGACAGGGATAAAGTCCTTAAAGCAGGCATTTCCTTAAATGACATATATACGACGGTGGGTGCCTTTCTGGGC
>JARRRC010000073.1:0-12454 GCA_037381105.1 Desulfobacterales bacterium | reverse complement strand
TCAGGCTCATATGAGCTGAAGAGCGAATCGGGAGTGAGGTTTATTGTCAGCGTATACCCCGGAGATGATAATATTATTATTATTTCGAAATGAATTTGGTGTCAATAGAAATAAATTTTTAAACTTACTGTAATTTACCAAAATTATTTTGTAAGCTGAAGATCATAAAAACAAAAAGGGCAAATCCTTAAAAGAAAGATTTGCCCAGAATCTGAAGGCTTCCCCAAATGCCGTTATTACCCTCGGTGTATGTCAAAATAATGTATTAATAAATACGGTCGACCGAAGTATAAGATGCACGTACACCAGAGAAGCCATATATTGAGTGCCACCTCAAACTCCCATATTAATGATAACCCCTGGAGGCGCTTGGCCATCGCGTGGTTTTTTTATTTTAGGTGTTGAAGTTGAGCGGCACTAACTTTCGTCGATGCTGTTTTCAACATCTGTTTCGAATTCTATTTACTGTAAAGCAGAAATCATGCCAAATCCTTCGTAAAACTATATTTGACATAATCATAAATGGTTATCTTTTCCAAAAGTATTTATGATACCCGATATTGTGAATAATATTTGCCAATTTCTATGAAATTCTTTTCATATTATTTAAATTTTTTCACACTATAGGCGGAAAAAGATCGGCTATTCCAAAGGGTTTCAAATTTTAAAAATATAAATATAGATACTTCATTGGAAATAAAAGATATTTTGTCACCTTTAAAAATTTGAAACACTCGGTTCATGAGGATTTTTAATCGTTTCGGGGACCCTGTTCGCAGGGCATTCAAAATATATACACTGTTCGCACTCACTGCGGTAGATGGCGGCGCCGAAACCGACAACTGACAATACATAAATAACCAAAAGACCGGGCGCCATCAGCAGCCAGTATAAGGGAAACATCAGCAGCACAGTCATCGCGGTGAACGTGATCACCTTGTCGAAAACATTGAGTTGCCCGGGTCTCTTATTGAAAAACTTGGGAAGACCCCAGAAAAAAATACACTTTAGATTTTTACCTTCACGGGTATAGTGGGGGCAGCGGGTGCAATAGAATCTCAAAACCAGCACTGCAATACCGGCTCCAAATCCGATATAGGCGGCGGTCCACCACATCGAATGTTCAACGATTGCAAGAACAGCCGTAACCACAGGGACCGATAAAAGGCAGATATAAAACAGGAAATCCGAAAAATGATAATGGGTTTTCAACGCATTGTGAGGATGACTCATCGTCTGCTCCTTCGCGGTTAGATAAAATGGATAAAATTACACTTTTTTCGGAAAAACTCAATGCTGAATTATAGGGGGTTGTGTTGCAGATAAGATCGTGTAACGATTTTATAAAAGATTGTTGAAAAATTTTCATGAAATATTCGGGTTAGGTGCCCGGCCTGAGTCGCAGCGTTTCCTGCAAGTGCGATCGATCCCCCAGCGACTTCAGTAATGGTCCCTGATCGGTCATTTCCACGACGCTTAACGAAGCCACCGGCATACCGATGCGGTCGCGATAGCGCCCCACATCGATGCCCAACAGGGAACACAGCATGATGCGTATCGTTGCTTTGTGGGATACCACCAGAATATTCCCTTCAGGGTGCGCCCGTTCAATCTCCTCCAGCACCACGGAGCTGCGGCGGGCGACGTCCACCCCGCGCTCCCCGCGGGTGGGCTTATTCCAACCCGGATCAGCCAGGTAGCGCACATATTCATCATGAAACCGGCGGTTGACTTCATCGGGAGTCTTCCCCTCCCACTGTCCGTAAGCGATTTCCTTCAGGCCGTCTCGCAGCTGCATCTCAAGTCCCACCGCATCGCACAATGGCCTGGCAGTATCCATGCTGCGGCGTAGCGGACTGCAATAGACCGCCGTCCACGACAGCGCTTTATATGCTGCGGCAAATTCTTTAGCCATTTGCAGACCTTCACTGGTCAAGTCCACATCCAAAACCCCGCAATAGCCGCCGGTCCGGCTGGCTTTCGTCTCTCCATGCCGGAGAAAATAGAGCGTCAAGCCCATAGTCAGGCACCTCCTTTTCATCCAACGGCAGGGCCGTTCGCGTAAAGCCCTGCCCAATTACAAGCCATAATAAAATCGTGTAACGATTTTATGAAGAGATCAAGAATTTTCCATATTGGGGTTATACTCTCCTTGACGCGCCATACTGTTACACCTGGCCCGGTGATACAAGGCTTTTTGGGCCGCAGTCTTATTGGCTTCCTCCCCTTTCCAAATATCCAGGGCAGGCTGCTGGATGGCCCGCGAATAGGAAAATGTCAGAACCCAGGGCATCTTGGACCGCCACCTAAGGTTCATGGCATTCAAACGAACTGAGGCAAGTTCGGGGGCTTGACCGCCGGACAGGAAAGCAATCCCGGGAACCGCCGCCGGGACCGACCGGAGCAGGCAACTTACTGTGGCGTCGGCCACTTCTTCCACCCCCTCCTGCGTGGAACAATCCTTTCCGGGAAGCACCATGTTGGGCTTTAAAATCATGCCTTCCAAAATCACCTGCTGTTGGTAGAGTTGCCGAAAAACCGAATGCAAGGATTCCTCAGTTACCCGGGCGCACTGCTCTAAAAGGTGGTCTCCGTCCATAAGCACCTCCGGCTCCACTATGGGAACCAGACCGGCTTCCTGGCACAGGGCGGCATAACGCGCCAACGCATGGGCGTTGCCTTCACTACATCCGCGACTGGGAATACCCTTGCCGATGGTAATCACCGCCCGCCATTTGGCAAACCTTGCCCCCATCTCCCGGTATTCCGATAAGCGCCCTCGCAGGCCATCCAGGCCTTCGGTAATTTTCTCCCCTGGATGGCCGGCCAGATCTTTGGCGCCGGTGTCTACTTTAATCCCCGGCACAATTCCTGCTTCGGTCAGGAGCTTCACAAAAGAGGTGCCGTCATTTTTTGACTGCCGTATGGTCTCGTCATATAAAATGGCTCCGCTGATGAATGCCCCCAATCCCTCTGTGGTCACGATCAATTCGCGCCAGGCCCGTCGGGCTTCCACTGTTTGGGGAATCCCCAGTTTTTTGAAGCGTTTGTTGCAGGTCGGATTACTCTCGTCCATGGCCAACAGCCCCTTGCCTGACTGCATCATGGCTTGAACCGTAGCGGCAAGCTCCGGTTTATTCATTTTGATACCTCCTTACACAAGTTTCACACTTTCAATTTTCATCGAAGCGCGTAAGATGTAGCAGGCCGAAAAAATTTTTAATGTAAAATCTATAAATACAATGTCCATCAGAGATCGGCGTTCAAGATCTAAACCCCGTAGAGCCACTTCCAATCGGTGATGTCTTGTCGATCCACACCGAATTCATAGGCGTGGTTCATACAGGCGATCTGCTCGTTGAGCAGGGCCTCTCGAACGCCGGATCCCGTCTCACTGAAGCGGGGTATCCGGTCGATGGCGTCAACGGCAAGGCTGAATCGGTCGGTTTGGTTATGGATAGCCAACTCCAGTGGTGTATTGATATTTCCCTTTTCTTTGTAACCGCGGACATGGATGTTCTGCTGGCCGGGCCGACGGTAGGTTAAGCGGTGGATCAGCCACGGGTAGGAATGGAAGTTGAAAACCACCGGCTTGGTCGTAGTGAAGAGAACCTCGAACTCACGATCCGTCATCCCGTGGGGGTGCTCGGTATGCGGCACCAGCTTGAACAGGTCAACCACGTTCACAAACCGAATCTTTATGTCGGGCAGGTATTGGCGGAGCAGGGCGGTGGCGGCCAGGGATTCCATGGTGGGTACGTCGCCGCAGCTGGCCATGATCACATCGGGCTCGGTCCCCTGGTCGTTACTGGCAAAGTCCCATATTCCGGCGCCCTTCGTGCAGTGCGCGATCGCCGCGTCCATGTCTAAATATTGCAGGTGCTCCTGTTTGTCCGCCACGATGACGTTGACATAATTGATGCTTCGCAGGCAGTGGTCGGCCACGGAAAGCAGGCAGTTGGCGTCGGGCGGCAGGTAAATGCGCACCACCCCGGGGCTCTTGTTGGCAACCACGTCCAGAAAACCCGGATCCTGATGGGTAAAACCATTGTGATCCTGCCGCCATACCAGCGCGGTAATCAGCAAGTTGAGAGACGCCACCTTGGCTCGCCAGGGCAGTTCGTTGCATTTTTCCAGCCATTTGGCGTGCTGATTGAACATCGAGTCGATGACATGGATGAACGGCTCATAGCTGTTGATGAAGCCATGCCGGCCGCTCAACGTGTAGCCTTCCAGCCAGCCTTCCACCGTGTGTTCGCTGAGCATCTCCATGACTCTGCCCTCCGGGGCCAATTCCCCTCCGTCGGAGTCCTCAGGAAAATACTCCCCCAGCCAGACTTTCTTGGCAACCTCGTAGATGGCCTGGAGTTTGTTGGATTGCGTCTCGTCCGGCCCGAAGACGCGGAAGTTCTGCATGTTCAGCCGCATCACTTCCCGAAGGAAGTTACCGAGGGTGGGAACGTTCCCGGCCACGGTCCCTCCGGCGCTTTTGACCTCCACGGCGAACTTGCGAAAGTCAGGCAAGTCCAGGGGCCGGCGCAGCAGTCCGCCGTTGGCCACGGGATTGGCGCTCATGCGTTGGTTTCCCTTGGGTGCCAATGCCTTCAATTCGGAAATGAGACGCCCCTGCTCGTCAAAACGTTCCTCCGGCTTGTAGCTGCGCATCCATGATTCCAGCAACTTCAAGTGCTCCGAATTGGCGGCGACGTCCGTGAGAGGAATGATGCATGCTGTCGTGTTCGCTGCCTTACACGAAATAAGGGGTGTACACATACCAGACTTACAGGTCCTCAATCTGCTAATGGCTGATTCTGGACAGCACAGTTGGGTTGTTTATTTTATAGCCGTTGAGATGCAAAAACGGCAGCACTGCACCATCGGTAATCGGATTGAGAAATTTATTACTGTGCCAGCTCGTGGCCAAGGGGCCGGTCTCGGACTCACCGTCGCCCACCATCACCAGCGTGATCAGGTCCGGGTTGTCAAAAACGGTTCCAAATGCGTGGGAAATGCTGTAACCCAGTTCGCCGCCCTCGTGGATACTGCCGGGCGTTTCCGGGGTCGCGTGGCTGCCGATGCCCCCGGGGAAAGAAAACTGTTTGAAGAAGCGCTGCATCCCTGCCAGGTCTTCACTCTTTTCAGGGTATATCTCTGAGTAGGTCCCCTCAAGGTACGCCTGGGACAGGACCGAGGGTGCCCCGTGACCGGGGCCGGAGATATAGATCGCGTTGAGGTTGTAAATGTTGATCAGCCGGTTGAAATGGATGTATGTAAAACACTGGCCGGCATCCGAGCCCCAGTGGCCCAACAGCCGCGGCTTTAAATGCTCAGGTTTGAGCGGCTCCCTGAGCAAAGGGTTTTCTCTGAGGTACAGCATCCCCAGACAAAGGTAAAGACTGGCCTTCCAGTATGCGTCGATCTTGCGCAGCTCATCAGGATTCAGGGGGGTCCCTTTGACCGTGGAGCGGGCCGGCCCGTAAGCGCTGATGCTCTTTTCCCCTTGAACGGCCATAGACTGCTTTGCGGGAGTTGTCATAACTGCGTTCTCCTTTCTATGGTTATTTTACCCTAAGTGATCGAAAGTCGAGGATGCCCCATATTCAAGGCGACCGAGGGTGAAGCTGTAGTCGTCTACCGCGAACCCTCGGCAACGAAGGAGACGGGGTATTCTCGGCTTTCCCATCGGGTAAACAAAATCGATTTAAAACTGCAGAATTCATATCTTCATTTTGGCAGAGATATTAAACATCGTTCAAATTATCAAATTATTCAATGGTATTAATATATTATAGCCCCTATCTGTTTTGTTTACGATCATTTAGGGTTTTATTTTTTTAACTTGAATTTTCAGATGAAGTGGTTCCAAAATCTTCAATCAGATTCACGGCCAAAACAAACTGCAGCGGCCAAGCGCAGGAATATCGGGAATATTTCGAGGATTGGACGTCTCAGTCCAACATTTTAGGTTGAGTCCAAGCGGGAAGTTTTTAAACCACTTTTAAAACTTTATGCCCTTTTAATATATCCCTCGGTCTTTCCGTATGTTTTATATCATTTAAATATAAGTCAGAGGATTGAAGCGGTAAATGGGGTCAATCATGTATTTTTTGCGGGCGTTTACCTACTGGATTTTTATAGTTCGACTTGACTGCGTTCTCTGGCAAGAAAAGACTTAGGAAAGAGCTTTTGGCATTCAATTTCCATATTCGATAAAAAGGTATCATTATGTTCCGGGTCGTGATGAAAAAGCGCCAGTTTTTTCACCTTAGCTTGTTTCGCCACCTCTATAGCCTGCACCCAGCTGCTGTGCCCCCATCCCCTTTTCGTTTTCAATTCTTCAGGGGTATATTGGGCGTCATGAATGAGAAGATCGGCATTTCTGGAAAGTGCAACCACATTAGGATCTATTTCATCCTTATGCTCAACATCCGTACAATATACCAATATCTTTCCTCCTTCCTCAATGCGATAACCGTATGCATCGCTGCGATGGCTGTGCTTCGAAGCGACAAGTCTGATACCACTGGGGTGTTCATAAGTGGTGATATCCGGCTGCAGGAAAGTAAAACTAGCGCCCATTTTTTCCAAGGGGACAGGAAAGAAATCACTCTGCATCTGTGTCGCAAAAATGCTTTTAAGATCTTTTCCCAACCGTTCTTTACCGCAGATAGATATGGTAAAGCTCCGCCGAGGGTCATAAGCCGGTTCGAAATAAGGAAAACCTTGTATGTGGTCCCAATGGGTATGCGTTAATATAATGCTGATATTATCGTATTGTTCATGTGAATTTCTTAATAGATCATTCCCCAAATTTCGAATGCCGGTTCCGGCATCCAAAATAGCGACCCTGCCCGTACTAAATGTTACCAAAATGCACGAGGTGTTTCCTCCAAATTGAAAATAATCCGGATCAGGTGTGGGGACAGATCCTCTTGTACCATAGAATTTAACTTTCACTCGACTTCATCCTTTTTATTCGAGATCGCTTTCGAGGAATAAACCACCTAATAAAACAGACAGGCATATATGTAATCGATACTCGCCTTTCAAATTCCGGACGATTCCAACTGACGCACACAGGGCGTCCACGATTTCAGAGGGCGTTTGCAGCCTTTGCAGCTGTTGAGTCCTTGTCTTATCTTACAGTAGTTATCAACAACATATTCAAAGAGTCTTGCATATTTTACTGCTAAAGCCACTTCATCCGCAATGGCGGATAGGACCTGGTCGTCTTCTTTATCAAAAAAATGCGTTTCTAATTTGTTGACGGCGTTAATGACTCCGACTTTTTCATTGCCTGAAATCAACGGGGCCGAAAGGATAGATTTTGTTTGAAAACCATGTTCTTCATCGATGGTGCCATAAAAATCCGGATCGTTTTGAACATCATTGACCACCTGTGTCTTCATTTCTTTCAGAGCCCGGCCGGCAATGCCTCTGTCGGCAGGAAACCGTGTTGACGTCAGCCCCATGCCGGTTTCTCCGAAGGCGGTAAAAAACTCGAATTCATTGGTGTCTTCATCATAGAAAAGTATTGAGCTTTCTTCGCAAAAAAGCTCTGAGGTCACAATCCCGGTGATGGTGGTCAGAAGTTCCTGTAAATCACCGATGTACGCCAGGGAGGAGCTGACAGTCTGGTAGAGATTGAGCATGCGGATTTTGTTGTCTTTCAATTCGTGAGACAATGCATTTTCCAATAAACCCGCTACCAGAGGTAGAAAAGAGAGTCTTTCCGACTGGGTTATAAGATCTTGAGCCGAATGTGCATCCGCAAATACGGCCAAGGTGCCGATAGATCGATCCCGCGTCTGTAATGGGATGGCCATTCCAACGGTATTCGTTGATTCAAAGGGATCCTTGGAGCCGAACATTTCAAGCGCTTTGCCGTTTTGTGAAAAATACAGAATCTCGCGATCGATATTATCTGAAAAACTGCCTTCGGCGAGCAATGCCTCAACCTTTCGGGCTATGTTCACTGGATTGTTTTGTGTATAAAAATGAGCCCGGAGCGTACGATTATCTTTGAGAAAAAATCCAATGACATCTAAATTATAATGCTGTTTCAGCCAGCCAGTGAGAATGCTGCATTGCTCTTCAACATTGGGGCTTAAAATGAGATCCGTCAAATCCGGATTTGCATGGTCGGACATGGTTCTATCACCTTATGGGATTCAAGGGTTCAGAGGTTCAGGGTTCAACGTTCTGGGTTTAGTATTTGCTGCCATTTAGGTTTTTCAGCTTCATTTCTTGTCAAAAATCTGTTAGTGCCCGAACGAAAAATAGGATTTTTTGTTAAGATCAAGGAAGACGAAAATTTTAACCACAGGAATACTGGTAGTATTTCGAGGATTAAAATTTGAGTCTGACAAAGATATTGACGAAAAAGACAGTTTTAGTTCGGCACTATTTAAATTTCAAAGATTTCAATTTCCTCCGTCACATTCTTCAAATTGAATTTACCTTTTGATGACGGAGAAAAGTGGCCCTTTACCCGTTCCGCCGTAGATTTAGAAAGATATATTTTTCCTCCGGAAGCCTGGGCGCCGATTCTTGCCGCGACATTGGTGAGGTTTCCTCTGGCGGTGTAAGTCCAGCGGGAACCGGAATAGGTCTCGAACTTTGCGGCGCCCACCAGAGCTTGACCCGAATTGATTCCCATGTTGATATCCAGCGGTCGATCGAGTGCCGAGCATTCTTTGAAGATTCGCGCTGACTTTTCCCTGATGTCCAGAGCCGTTCGCACGGCTTCGAGCGCATTGGTGTGCTCGTCTTCGTTGAGGAAAAGCACCATCAGGCCGTCCCCGGCGGTTTCGTTCACATCCCCGTTGTTGGCATAAATGGCATCCATGAAAGCGGAAAAATGCTTTTCGATGACTTCATTGGTTTGGCTGCCCCCCAGCCTTTCACACAACTTGGTGTATCCTTCAATATCGATAAAAAGCACCGAAAGATCCTGCCTTTTGCTTTCAGGGATGGTATTCATAGGAGATTTTTCGATCATCCTGGAAACGGTAACCGGAACGAATTTGCTCAGGTTGTCTTTAATGCTTTCAAGGAGTTCAACTTTTCTCATGGAGGCTTTAAGCTGGCTGAGGGCTTCTTCCAGCTGAACGTTTTTCTCTTGCAGGTCCTTGTTTAAATTTTTTATCTCCTCGAATGATCTGGCGTTTTTCAGCGCAACCACCAGGTTGTTGACAAGGGTGTTCATCAGTTCCTGGTCATCTGCGTTGTACGGATCGCCGATGAGTTTGGACCCCAGTCCCAGAAGTCCTTTACAATCCGTGTTCACGTTAAAAATCATAGCACAGATCATTTCAGGGGGGAGAAGACCGTGGGTTTTGAGGTCCGCTTCATTTTGTATCGACTTCACAAGATCGTCGGAAAGCAAGATTTTACTGCCACCGGTCCGCAGTATTGAGTTGTCTTCAGACTGAAATCCCATAGATACAAAACCGTTTGTTTCTCCGGAGAGAACATCCACGGTCAGGATAAATCCTTCGACCACACCGAAATTGCCCATGGTCATCATCAGGAAATTTTTTAGGATGGTTTCGTATTCGACGCTGCCGAAAATGTCTCTACTGACATCATAAAGGGTTTTCAGATAATAGACGCGCCGGTCCAGTTCCGTCTGAATGTTTTCGGCCTGAAGGAGGGAGGTTCTGAGTTGTTCGATTTGCTCCTGTAGGTTCATGAGTCCTTTTGGTTTTTCAAGATTGGGTTGATCTAAAAATGGTTTTAAAATGGATCTTCAACTCCTGCCGGGTCTCCTTGAGCCGGTCGAGCAGGTGTCGCGCCATATTTCTCATGATCGTGCAGCCCAGTTCATGGTCTTGCTGCATGAGATCCTTAAGCGCTGCTTTTTTAATCACAAGCATTTCGCAGTCTTCCACACATCTCGAATTAATGCTGTAAACATAGGGTGCAACCAGAGCCGACGTCCCGGTACAATCTCCGGGGTTTCGAAAGATGGCAATAGGAAGCTCAAATCCGTCTTCGACCTTTGTCAGAAGCTCAACAGCACCTTCCTTGAGCACAAACAGTTCTTCAGCCTGCTGGCCTTCTTTCATAAAAAATTGGCCTTTTTGAATTTTAACCTCTCTGGTGATCTTAGACAGGCGAAGCAGTTGGGACTCGGACAATTCCTTGAAAAGGTAACATGAAGACAATAACTTCATGAATATCCTCCAATAGGGTATCAGGAAATTCGAAATCAACCCTGAACCCTTTAATTTTACATATTAGCCAACGCCTCTTCAGGTGTGCTGTAGATTCTGGCAAATTTGGAAATGCCCACCATGTTAAAGATTTTTTGAAAATGAGGGGAAAGCCCGGTAATAGAAATCAGTTGGTTATTTTTCTTGGTTTCAGCCAAAAGCTGTATCAGAACCGCAATACCACCGCTGTTGATATAGGCATTTTCATAGAACTTCAAAATGATTTTGCTCAAGCCTTGATCGTTGGCACTCTTATAAGCCTTGTTGAAAAAGGGCTCAGAAAAGACAGTCACGTCCCCTTGTATGTCAAAGATTGTAATATCACCGTGCTTTTCAAGACGGATTTCGATTTCCTGTTTCATAATCTGCCTGCCTTTTCCTTTATTGAACACGAATGAACATAGATCCTCATATCTTTAAAGACTGTCACTGTATATCTTAGAAAAAAAGTTTTTTATTCAATGTTTCAGTGTTGCGCATCCTGGGTTGCGCGAATCCCGCAACCCGCAACTCGCAACCCGCAAGTCCTCACCCCGTCATCTTAAAAATCATTCTCACCATATTCCCTTCACTGGTTGTCAGATTAAACTCCACCTGATCGACAAGATTTTTTATCAAAAATATGCCGAGCCCTCTCGGGGTCTGCAGGTTCATGATTTTTTTCTCTATGTCCGGTTCTTCGCAGCATTCATCGGAGTTCCACCTGCCCTTTCCCTGGTCCATCACAGAGACGCTAAAGACACGATCCTCGTAATGCATGTTGACAACCACCCTGGCATCAGGGTCGTTTTTATTGCCGTGCTCCATGGCATTGATGCATGCCTCTGATACGGCGGTTTTCAGGTCTTCAACTCGCTCGGATGAAAAGCCGACGATCCTTGCGAAAGTTGCCGAACATGCCATAGCGATCCGTTCATACCCCAGCTGGTTGGGAAGGCTGATCTCGATCGTATGTTCATCAAGAACCTGGATTACTTCTTTTTCAGTACCCATTACATTACGGAGCTCCACTGGTTTCAGTTCTTCAGATGATTTCAACTTTTATAAGATCCTTTTGAATTTGAACATATCATGTTCCGGGCAAAATGAAAGCGTTCTCGTTTCTACAGGAGCTTGGTCAAGATGAACGTTTAAAACGTTTAAAAATTACTACCACGACAGCTGAAAAAAATCAATAAAACCGTAGAACGTTTTTTAAAGCATCGAAAATATTATGAAATTATTTATGTCTACTTACTCGCTTAACCGGTTTGCCAGTTAGCCGGTGTTAAATTACGGGGAAACCGGCAAAACGGGCCAACGGGCAAACCCTTTTTTAACTGTTGTTCACTTCAAATTCTTTCAGCCATTCTTCATTCATACTCGGAATACTCTGACTCCCGCAATGATAGAGAAAGCTAAGCGGTTGCAACACTGAGCACAATAACGGTGATGTCATCATGTTGTTCGGCGCCGCCGGCAAAAACGTTGACCCTGCTGATGATCTCCGATAAAAGGGAGTCCGCATCCATATGATCGGCCCCTTGGACAACATCCAAAAGGCGCTCAAACCCGTACATTTCCTCCTTCTTGTTCATGGCTTCTACAATTCCGTCTGTGTAGAAGACAATCTTGTCGCCTGGCGAAAGTTGAACCCGGGTCCCCTGATAGTCGGCACCCTCCAGGATACCCAGCGGAAAGGTGTCGCCGATGGTCTCCACCAGAACGGCCTTGCCGGTTTCTGCAAACAAATGGATCGGCTGGGTCTGCCCGGCACTGCATATTTCCATGGTTCGATCCTGGGTGTCCAGCACAGCGTAAAGCAGGGCCACGAACATGCCGCTTTTGATATCTCTTTTTATCTGCCGGTTGGCCCGAACCATGATCTCGCCAACGCTCAATTCGTTCTCGGATACCATGCGAAACACGCTCCGAGACAAAGACATGACCAGCGCGCCTGAAACACTTTTTCCGGTCACATCGGCAATGACCAGGCCCAGCTTGTTCTCCCCGATCTGTATAAAATCGAAAAAATCTCCCCCCACTTCCCGGGCCGGGGTGGAACTGGCGGCAATTTTATACCCCTCGATCTCCGGACAGTCGGCCGGAAGCATGCTCGCCTGAAGGTCCCGGGCAACGGACAGGTCCTCTTCCATGCGCAGCTTGACCAGGTACTGCTTGAAATACCCGGCGTATTTAATGCCCACGGCGCCGGCAAAGGCAAGGGGTGTCTGGAAGAACACCGGGATAACAACAGG
>JARRRC010000072.1:0-7759 GCA_037381105.1 Desulfobacterales bacterium | reverse complement strand
CATATCTCAGGGGCTGTTCCAAAATAGTGGGCCTGCCAGTTGGCGGGATTGTTGAATTGATCGGCCATAAAATAGGTGTCGGGATTTTCACGGGCCAGTCGATAGACCTCTTCAATGGCGCCATCGGTCCCCAGATGTCCGGGGGTCAGCAAAATATCCGCACCCCGGGCCTTCAGAATTTTCTGACGTTCAACGCTGGCAGCTTCGGACATGGTCAATAGAAGCTTATATCCCTTCACGGCACATACCAGCGCCAGCCCGATGCCTGTATTTCCGCTGGTGGCTTCGATAACCGTCTTTCCCGAAGTCAGTTTCCCGGATTTTTCGCCGCTTTCGATCATAAACTTAGCGGCCCGGTCTTTGATAGAGCCTCCCGGGTTAAAATATTCCAGCTTAGCCAGCAGAGTGACATTCGGATTGGGGTTGAGATGCTTTATTTCAACAAGGGGAGTATTACCGATGGTGTCAAGAATAGAAAAACCCATTATGTCGATATTCCGTTTTTTTAGAGATTAAATGCGAGCTTTTATCGCATCGGACAAGCTCTTGATGATTTCTTCCCGAACGTCCTGCTCTTTTCCTGACGCATCGATGATGCGAAAACGCTCGGGTTCAAGACGGGCCATTTCAAGATATCCGGAGCGCACCTTTTTGTGAAACGACAGCCTTTCTTCTTCGAACCGGGTTTCTTCATTGGTCCGGGCGCCTTTGTTGATCTGTCCCCAGGCGCGGGCCAAACCCATATCGGCCGGAAGATCCAGCAAAATGGTCAGGTGAGGCTTTAAGTTTTCAAACAACAGGCTGTGAATTTTTTGGATCAGGCCGATATCGATCCCTCTTGCAAATCCCTGATAGGCCATCGTTGCATCATAGTAACGATCACACAAGACGGTCTTGCCTTCGGCCAAAAGGGGAAGAATACATTCTCTGATATGCTGGGCCCGATCCGCCGTATACAACAATAGTTCCGTCAACGGATCCATGTCTTTACTCAACGGATCCAGGAGAATGGCCCGTATTTTCTCGCCGATACGCGTGCCCCCCGGCTCCCTTGTAACAACGCAATCATAGCCTTCGGCCCGAAGAAACCCGCCCATATACTGCGCATGGGTGGTTTTTCCCGATCCTTCTATTCCTTCAAAAGATATGAACATAACAGTATAAATGCCTAAAATAATCTAAAGTGATCTGGTGCTTATTTATCCCTCAATCACTCTTTTTCCCTTTATAAAAATGGCGTTCCAAGATTCGATGGTAAGATGTCCAGGTTTCATCGGGATCCTCCGAAGCGATGAAATCCCGAATGCCGTTGACTTTGGAGTCGATTTCGTCGATATAATTCAGCAAGACCGCCTCGATGGTTTTGGGCGGTTCCGGCGAACCGAACTCCCGGGCGCCGTGATGGCTGACAATCATGTGTTTGAGCAGCAGCACCTGATCTTCCGGGAACTGTTCGATTTCTGAAAGTTTTTCATCCACCATTTTCATTCCGATTACAATATGATTCAACAACCGGCCTTTATCGGAGTAGTCTATTTTGAACTGATACTCGAACTCATCGATTTTTCCGATATCATGAAATAATGCGCCGGCAAGCAGAAGATCCCGGTCAACGCCGCTGTAATGTCCTGCGATTTTATCTGCCAGGCTTACCATTGAAAGAGTATGTTCCAGCAGTCCGCCGATGTAAGCATGGTGCATTTTTTTCGCCGCAGGCGCGGTTTTGAATTTGCCTACAAATTCCTTGTCGTTCCAGAAAGCGCCGACGAGCCTATTAAGATAATCGGTTTTAATGGAATTCGTGATCCTTAAAAGCCGATCGAACATGCCTTCGATGTCCCGAGATGTCTGCGGCAGAAAATCGGCTGGATCGACACGGTCGGCGGGAAAGGGTCCCATGTTTTTAATAACGACCTGCAAAGCCCCTCTGTATTCACCGACACTGCCGTTGACATGAACAAAATCTCCGGATGTAATTTCGGCGGTTATCCGGTCCACGTTATCCCACACCACGCCTTTAATTATTCCGGTTTTATCGGAAAGGGTGATATTTAAAAAATTATTCCCATCTCTTTTTTTGGATAGAATCTTTTCGGATAAAACAAAGATGTCGTCAATAACGTCTCCTGCCCGAATATCAATGATGAACCGCTTTTTCATACGGTATGGTCCTTTTTTGTTAAGATATCATCCAGGTCCCACCGTCGAAGCGTCTTCAGCATGCTGTAATCGGTAGCATCGCATTGAATCGGAGTGATGGAAATAAAATTTTCGTCAATCGCGCCACTGTCGCTTTCAGGCGTGTTAAATGAAGTTTGACCATCGGTCCCGTGCCAGTAATAGATGCGGTTGCGGGGATCGACTCTTTTATCAACATACTCATT
Source organism: Desulfobacterales bacterium (assembly GCA_037381105.1). Classification (GTDB taxonomy): domain Bacteria; phylum Desulfobacterota; class Desulfobacteria; order Desulfobacterales; family UBA11574; genus UBA11574. Next base: position 5,375 of record JARRRC010000072.1, on the reverse strand, counting down.
ATACAAAGATGTTTCCTGCCTGCTGATCCGAATCCCCGCGATTTGGGTTTCGGGCAGGTCCGGTATGTTGACGTTCAGAAATGTTCCGAGAGGGAGCCCTTTTTGGTAAACATTGTCGGCCAATTTTGCGGTGAACATTGCGGCATAATCATATCCTGAAATTTTATGTCCTGCTATGGAAACCGAAATTGCCGGCACTTTGTATAACGCCGCCTCCTTGGCCGCTGCAACGGTTCCGGAATAATTGATGTTCACCCCTGTATTTGCGCCCGGATTGATTCCGGATATCACCATATCCGGTTTGAAATCGAGGATCTCCATAATCCCGATCTTGATGCAGTCCACCGGAGTGCCGTTTACAGCATATCCCGGATATCCGTTATTGGCTTTTACCCGTGTCGTGCGCAGCGGTTGATGAAGGGTAATGCCGTGTCCTACGGCGCTTCGTTCCCGATCCGGGGCAACGACGGTGACCGAATGCCTGTCGTTTAGCTTCTCATACAACGCCCAGAGACCTTCGGCGTATATGCCGTCATCGTTGGTTAATAAAATCTTCACCGTGAATAAAAAAGTCCTCTTTTTCGATCAAAGGTTTTTAAAAACGTACTGGAATTGATACCATTATGGTTATAAAAAGCAAAATGTTTTCAACCGTGAGACCTGAGTTATTCTGTTATTTCCAAACTGGGTCTTGACTTTTTTCCTCAAAAAAGCATTTATACTTGATATTTTATGATGATTCAAGATGTTATTGATATGATCAGGCACTGACCCGAATTTTTCCCGCCGAGGCGGATTCAGTGGATGAAATCTTTTATATGGGCCATTTCCAAAACTCGCAACATTTGCTGATCAGATTTGTTAAACATTACATGAAGATTCACTCCTGTTTTGGTTACGCTGTGTGTTTTTGGATTGCCGTTTTTTGTTCGCGGCCTCCGTCGGAATTTTTTTATTTCACCAAAAGTCGTTTCATTGCCCTTCGAATCGGTTTGGTCCTATTTGTCGTGGTTCTGGTTTCCGGCCGTGCTTTAGCGGAAAATTCAACCAGCCGGTTTCGTGACGATACGACGGTGCCGTGGCACATCATTGCCGATGAAATCACTTACGATGATAAGACGGATGTCTATGTCGGGAAAGGAAACGTCAGGATCACCAAAAAGGAAAAAAACCTCAATGCGGATTATGTCCGTTTTAATCAAAAGACAATGGACGTTTTTGCAAAAGGCCATGTGATCCTGACGGTAGGGGAAGACATTCTCACCGGTGACAGCGCCCAGATGAATCTAAATACGGAAACAGGAACGGTTTATCACGCCTCCATATTTTTCGCGGAAAATCATTATTATATCAAAGGGGATAAAATTCGGAAAGTGGGTAAAGATACATATACTGCTTATAAGGCCAGCATCTCGACATGTGACGGTGAGCCGCCGGCATGGAAAATCACCGGAAGAAATCTAAAGGTTACCGTGGAAGGATACGGTGTCGTGAGTCATGCGGCGCTTTGGGCAAAGAAAGTTCCGGTGTTCTATACCCCGTTCCTTGTATTTCCCGTAAAGACAAAACGGCAGACAGGGTTGTTGACGCCTCAATTCGGTTATTCAGACCGTAAGGGGTACAGATATATCCAGCCGTTTTACTGGGCGATCAATGAGAGCTCGGACGCTACATTTTATTCTGACTATATGAGCCTCCGCGGAGAAAAAGTGGGAGTGGAATATCGCTATGTACTCAGTGAGCAGTCAAAAGGGACCCTGATGTACGATTTTTTAGATGACAGGAAGGTCGATAACGGCTCTCCGGGTTCTGAGAAATGGGGATATGAAGGTGACGGTGCATTGCGTCCCAATTCCGACCGATACTGGTTCAGGATGAAAAATGATCAGGCGTTGCCCTATGGATTTTTTGCACGGACAGACATAGATTTTGTGAGTGATCAGGACTACCTGCATGAATTCAAGGAAGGATATACGGGATTTGATGAGAGTGAAGCTTATTTTGAAAAAGAATTTGGAAGAGGCTTCGACGCATATGATGATCCCGTAAGGCTCAACCGGTTAAACGTCAGCAGGTACTGGCCCCTTTACAGTCTCAATGCCGAACTGAGATGGTATGACAATTCCATAAAACGTCGGCAGGAAGAGACGAATGACATCATGCAGCGCCTGCCGGTGATTACCTTTGACGGCTCGAAACAAAAAATTTCAACGTCACCCTTTTATTTTGACCTGGCTTCAGAATACACTTATTTTTACAGTGAAGACGGTCCGCGGTATCATCGAACGGACCTATATCCAAGATTTTATCTGCCGTATACCTACAGAAGCTACTTTACCATTGAACCTTCGGTAGGTCTTCGTGAAACGGTATGGCATTTTGATAAAGAAGAAAACCGATCTTCGGATAAAAGAACACTTTCCAGGAGTCTATATGATATAAAAGTCGATTTAACTTCAGAGGTGTATCAGATATTCAATCTGCACGCAGCCGGTATTGATCGGATCAAGCATGCCATCCGGCCCCAGATCATTTACGAGTACACCCCTGAGAAAGATCAGTCTGAATTGCCTTCTATCGATGATATCGATCAGATTGTAAGAAAAAATCTGATTACATATTCAATCACAAACACTTTAACCTCAAAGTTCAAAAAATTTTCAAGACCAACGGTGGGTCTCCCTTCGGATAACCCTGCCGGCAGCGGAAATGATGAGCCGCCGACTTATGATTACAACCAGTTCCTCTGGTTTAAGCTGGAACAAAGTTACGATATCAACAAGGAAAAAGAAGGTGACCCCGAGCCGTTTTCTCCGATCCACGGGGACCTTGATTTTTATCCCAGGAAATATATTTCCCTAAAAGCGGACGCGGACTGGTCGACTTATGACAGCAACTTTCGGTCGCGAAATATTTCAGCGACGCTGTGGGATGAGCGGGGAGACAAGCTCTTTGTCGAGCATCGGTATCTACGGGATATCAGTGAGACCCTTTACACCGATATAGGCTTAAAATTGTCAGACAGACTTTCGATGAGCGGAGAGTATGAACGAAATATTTTTGACGGCAAGGTCTTGAAGTACGGGCTCGGATTTTTGTACGAAGCCCAGTGCTGGTCGCTCCAATCAAGTCTTATAAAAGAGGGAAATGATCTGAGCTTTCAATTTAGAATCGTATTGTATGGTATCGGGCAGATCGGATAAGATAGAACCATTGCGCATATTAGGGTAAAATCAAACTGGACTTCTTTAAATAAAACAAATATATTGTTAAAACATATTGGTTCCGGGTTTTCCGTTCAACGTTCAAGGTTGTAAGGATATTCAATTAGAAGTGGTTTCAAATTTAATTTTTGTGCTGGCGTTGCAGAACCTTGAACTTTGAACCCTGAACCGGTTAACCTGATTTTTGAATAATGATATGGCATTATCAGAACTGACATATTCATGGTATGTCCTGCATACCAGAAGCAGATTCGAAAATGTGGTCAACGATGGTCTCGACAAAAAATCGATGGAGGTTTTTCTGCCCAAAGTTCAGGTCAGAAGCAAGCGTCGCGATCGGAAGGTGATGATCAAAGTCCCGCTTTTTCCGGGATATCTGTTTGTCAAGACCAATCTGGAACCTTATGAACACCTTGAAATCGTAAAAACCGTGGGAGTCGTGCGTTTTGTCGGCAACAAAGACGGCCCGATTCCGGTGCCTTCAGAAACCATTGATTCTTTGAAAATCATGGTCAAAGGGGATGGGTCGGTAACCACTGGCACTCGTTTTAAAAAAGGGGACAGGGTTATCGTGGTTTACGGTCCATTTGCCGGTGTTGTCGGGACGTTTTCCCGATACAGGGGGAAAGGGCGTGTTATCGTCAACATTGAAGCCCTGGGGCAGTATGCCGGGGTGGATGTGAGTGAAGATGATATTGAGATACTCCCGAAAATATTGTAACCTCTCAAAAAAGAATGGAGACCTTTGTTGATGAAATATAATGGATGAAGTTACAAAATATTGTCATAACGACTTGACTTATCGCAGGATTGCATTTTATAAATCTAAATTTAACTGTATTTAAACTTTTTACTGTAAAAAGCGCGAACCCAATATTAAAACACAAATTTATTTTTAATGTGTCGGGACGTGGAATTTAAATGGATCAAATAACTGCCGGATATTTTGAAAAGGAGGATCTATGAACAAATTGGAGCTTATTTCCGCTTTAAAGACAGAAGCAAATATTTCTAAAGCAGAAGCGGCAAAAGTAGTCCAAATATTTTTTGACAACATGGCCGATGCGATGGAAAAAGGTGAACGTGTTGAAATTCGGGGCCTGTGCAGTTTTTTTGTTAAAACCTATAAGAGTTATACCGGCAGAAATCCTAAAACCGGTGAACAGGTAATGATTAAACCCAAAAAACTGCCGTTTTTTAAATCCGGAAAAGAATTAAAAGATCGTGTAGATTATTAAGGTTTTATTTGGGTTTCAATCGATGCTAGGATTTGAGTCGATATTGGGTCAAGAAAAGCCGATACGACTTTTGAAGACATTTCTTCAAAATGAGACCATACCGCATGCCCTTTTATTTCTCGGAATTGACGGGGTGGGTAAAACAACCGCGGCCAAGGCGGTTGCCATGGCCTGCAACTGCATGGCCCGGGAAAAGACGCATTTTTCTGTTAAGGAAGGTATCCGACCGGTTTATGGCACGAAACCGGATTTAGCAGGAAAAAGTGAAATTTGCGGCTGCTGTAAGTCATGCAGTAAAATCAAAACAGGCAACCATCCGGATATGATTCTGGTTGAACCGAAAGGTTCTTTTATCAGGATTGATCAAATACGTAATCTTTGCAATATCCTCACTATGAAACCTTACGAGGCAAGATTACGGGTGGTTATCATTAAAGATGCTCAATCCATGAATCCTTCAGCGGGGAATGCTCTCCTAAAGGTGTTGGAAGAACCTCCGGACCGAACTGTTTTGATCCTTACCGCCATGCAAACATCTGATCTTCTTCCTACGATCGTATCTCGCTGCCAGCATATTCGATTTAATCCGATTCCCGGCAAACATCTCAAGACACTGCTGATCGAAAAACAAGGCGCCGATCCTGCTGATGCCGAGATCATAACCATCATGGCTAATGGAAGTTATTCCAAGGCCCTTTCCATAATAAGCCACATTAAGAAATCAAATTGGATAAAACGAAGGGCTTGGTTACTCAATGAAGTGGAGTCGCTGCCTTTAATGTCTATTCCTTCGTGTTTGGCATTTGCGGAAACCTTATCGAAAAATAAAGAAACCTTGACGGATTCGCTGGAGGTGATGAAATCCTGGTTCAGAGATCTTATTGTATGCCGATTTCATCCTGCAAGAGTGATG
>JARRRC010000071.1:22964-26551 GCA_037381105.1 Desulfobacterales bacterium | reverse complement strand
GTTCGATGTCGGCAGAACTGATCTCAGGCGACGGCTTCTGATTGTTCACCTCGGCAAAGCCTGTTTTGTTTTCCAGCGTGTTGGGTGACGCCGCCCAAACCATCGATATCAGACTGAACAAAATGATCACAGCATATAAACACACACTTTTTCTAGGTTTTAAATATTTCATCATTTTCGCTACTCAGCTTTCATCGCTCAAAAATGTATCGATCACGGATCCAACTTGTTTTCTTTGATTCAATAATTATCCAAAAAAGTACCACGGCTATGAATCCGGCACCATTTCATTAATTATCCGTTTAATGAATTATCCGTCAAGCATGCTTTGCAAAAAAATGCCGAATTTTGTTCTGCGGTATTTAAATTAAAGATTTTTCTTAATTTATTTGAGCCTTCGGGGGGTTTTTCTTCGAAATCCTTAAATGGAGCGGCTGTTTAGAAAAGCACCCCGACTCAATTTATTTAAAAAGATATTGACAATAGACAACAATACGTTAAAATTTTTTTATAAGCATTAAAAGTTTGGGGGTCGGCGAATTTATCCCGTTTTAGATTGTCTCTTTACAATGTATCTGCAGATGCTTAACCTTTTGTCAAAAGGTTAATTCCTTACCTTTTACAAAATCATCAATTTAAATTTTACAAATCTAATCCCTGTATATCACGGGTACCTGTGTTTAATGAAAAATACCGAGCAAAACCCCATTTCGATTGTAAGTTTTCCTGTATTGGCTTTAGGAAGAAAGACCATTTTTATGGTCCAGGAGCTGGGAAGAATCGCCCTCTTTTTTATTAAAGGTTTTCTGCTTATTTTTTCGTTTCCGTTACAGATATCCAAGACAATCGAACAGATTTACTTTATCGGCACAAAATCCATTCTTGTCATATGCCTGACCGGAGCATTTACCGGAATGGTTTTGGGTCTTCAGGGGTATTACACCCTCGTAAAATTCGGTTCCGAGGGAGTGCTTGGTTCGGTTGTTGCGCTATCCTTAATACGGGAACTGGGTCCTGTTCTCAGCGCTATTATGGTTATCGGCCGAGCCGGTTCGGCTATGGCGGCGGAAATTGGAATTATGCGCATATCCGAGCAGATTGATGCCCTTGAAACCATGGATATCAATCCATTGCGATTTCTTATCAGCCCGAGAATCGCCGCTGCACTTATCAGCTTTCCCCTCCTCACCGCTCTTTTTGATGTCATCGGCATTTTCGGAGGATATTTAACCGGCTCTTTGTTACTCGGAATCGATCGCGGAGTCTATCTTTACAGAGCTGAAACGAGCGTTATGATGAAAGATATTGCCGGGGGGTTTTACAAGTCGTTTGCCTTTGCCGTAGTCGTCGTAACAATTTGCTGTTTTCAGGGATATTATACCCATACACGGAAAGAAGGGTTCGGCGCCAAAGGGGTTAGCCTTTCCACCACTTCCGCAGTAGTCATCTCCAGCGTCCTTGTGCTGATTGTCGACTATGTAATGACATCTTTCTTGATTTAAGACAAAATGAAACTTCCACTGATCCAAATGGTAGATGTTTATAAGGCATTCGGTGACAATAAAGTCCTTATTGGCACAAATCTGACTATCTTCGAAAGGCAGGTCACGACCATCATCGGCAAAAGCGGCGGAGGAAAAAGTGTTCTGCTCAAGCATATTATCGGTCTAATGGAACCGGATTCCGGAAAGATTCTGTTTCGAGGCCGTTCGCTGTCAGAAATGCAAAACGCTGAAAAAAAGGTCCTTAAAAGAAAATCCAGCTATGTTTTCCAGGGCACGGCACTCTTCGATTCCATCACGGTATTCGAAAACATTGCCCTTCCGCTGAAAGAAAAGACCTCTCTTAAAAAGTCGGAAATTGCCGGCCGTGTCCGTGAAAAAATGGATCAGCTGGACCTTCGGGGAATCGACAACAAATATCCTTCTCAGCTCTCCGGAGGCATGAAAAAAAGAGTGGCACTTGCCAGGGCTTTGGTGACCGATCCGGAAATTGTTCTTTTTGACGAACCGACAACCGGTTTGGACCCCATACGAAAAAATGCGGTACATAAGATGATCTCCGATTATCAAAAACAATTTGGCTTTACCGGTGTAGTGGTGAGCCACGAAATTCCGGATATCTTCTACATATCTCAGCGGGTGGCAATGCTGGAAGAAGGTAGAATCGTTTTTGAAGGAAGTCCCGAAGAGATTCAGCAGACGTCTGACGCCGTCGTGCAGAACTTTATCCATGGACTCGAACGCGGTCATGAAAAAATTTCCGGAATCGAGAGTCATTATCAGGGAACAAAGCGGATAAAAGAAGAAATGGCAAGACTTCAATTGTATAATACCGCTTTTTCCATTGTTATTTTTTCTGTTGATAACCTGGATGAGATCAATGAAAAGCTGGGGCCGACGGCAGGGTTAACGATCATTACCAATTTGGCCAACGAACTGCAAATTCTGACCCGCCCTACCGATACCTGTTATCGGTTCGGTTTGAACAAAATCATCCTTTTGCTGCCGAATACCAACAAAGAACAGACACTCGAGTTATGTGAAACACTGGCCGAACAAATGAAAGGGAAAGATATTTTTGATTTAACGCCTCACTTTGGCTTCTGTCTTTATATCAGTGCAAGCTATACGGAAGGACAGAGGGATTTGTCATATGAAGAAATGTTGTTACAGACCCATTCGATGCAAAACATGTTTTATGAATTCAAGGTCTGTTGACCCAGGTTAAAGGAGATTGAATGAAAAAAACATCCATTGAAGCGGCGGTGGGTATATTCATGATTATAGGGATCGTCTGCGTGGGTTACCTTTCCATCCGCCTCGGGAATATAGGGTTGGGAGGAAATAGGTTTTATCCTCTATTTGCCCGTTTTCAGTCGGTATCCGGTCTCATTGTCGGGGCACATGTAGAACTGGCAGGTGTTCATATCGGAAAGGTTGCTTCTATTACACTGGACCCGAAAAGATTGGTTGCCGTAGTCGAGTTAAAAATTCGAAAAGGTCTGAAGTTGTCCGACGATGTCATTGCTGCGGTTAGAACCTCCGGACTGATTGGGGATAAATATATCCAACTTATCCCGGGCAACTCGGATATAATTCTCAAACCGGGCGGTATGATAACAGAAACCGAATCCGCAGTGAATTTAGAATCACTGATCAGTAAATTTGTGTTCGGAGGGATAAAATGAATAAAAAAACAATATTTTCGGTTTTAATCCTTATGATTTTCTCAACGACCCATGTTGCCCATGCCGCTGGGCCTTTGGATGCACTTAAAGGCCCCATCGAGCAGATCATTAATATTTTGAAAAATCCCGAGTATAAAGACCCTTCCAAAAAGGAAGTGCAACGGGAAAAAATGTGGGAAGTTGCCCGAAAAATTTTCGATTTCAATGCGATCGCCCGGGGAACCATATCCCGTTACCGATGGGAGAGTTTTACCCCGCAACAGCAAAAAGCGTTCACCGATGTGGTTACCCAGTTTATCGGAGACGTCTATTTTAACAAGATACAAAGCGAATATCATAATGAAAAAGTGATATTTTTGAAACAGGAAATGTTCACTGAATCCAGAGCCCAGGTGAT
>JARRRC010000071.1:16576-22899 GCA_037381105.1 Desulfobacterales bacterium | reverse complement strand
TTCGACTGAAATTCCGGTTGATTACAGCATGTGGCTGCGTGACGGTCACTGGAAAATTTTCAACATAAATATCGAAGGCGTGAGTCTTTTGGGAAACTATCGGGATCAATTTCAAAGATTTCTGGCCAGCTCATCCGTTGAAAATCTGATCTCGGAACTGAAACAAAAGGTTGAACAGCTTAAAAAGGGGGAAATCGTTGAAAAATGAGATATATATCGATTATGCTAATCGTAGTGGCGGTTTATATAACCGGGTGCGCTCACGACAGGGCCATGACAGCTACAGATGTATCGCCAACCCTATCTTCATCACAAAACAGCAAAAAATACCCCGAAAAGGACAAGCCGTCGGATGAAAAAAATAAAACGCAGAACCTTTCGGACAAAGATCTTAATGAACTCTATGCGGAGGCGGAAGCCGGCGTCGTTCATGTGGCCGATCCCATAGAACCCTGGAATCGTGCCATGTATCACTTCAATGACAAGTTTTACTTTTGGTTACTCAAACCGGCTGCCAAGGGATATCGATACATCGTTCCGACACCACTTAGAACCAGTGTTAAAAATTTTTTCTACAACCTGATCGCCCCGATTCGTCTGGTAAACTGCCTGCTCCAGGGCAAATTTAATTCGGCCGGTACGGAGTTTACACGGTTCGTCTTAAACAGTACCGCAGGGATGCTGGGTTTTTTGGATCCGGCTCAAAATTATCCTCTGCTGAAGCCTAAGGAAGAAGATCTCGGCCTGACTTTTGCCAATTACGGTATTGGTAACGGCTTTTATATCGTTTGGCCTATTCTGGGACCGTCCACCATCCGCGACTCGGTGGGGACGGCCGGCGATCTTTTCTTAAATCCGATAGCCTATGTCCGGCCGACTGAAGCGGCCTTCGGAATTGGCGCCTACGATAAAGTGAACACCACTTCGTTCCATATCGGAGATTACGAGGCGCTCAAAGAATCGTCTCTTGATCCTTATATTGCAATTCGCAATGCCTACATACAAAATCGCAGGAATAAGCTCAAAGAATAAGATTAATTCGGTGACTTCCCCTGCCCTCGCATTTCGTTCAGCAGCTCAAGCTGGACTTCTTGAATCTCGACCAAACGCTCCCATTGACGAGACAGCAGATGGTCAAGTTTCTGGTGTAAGAGCCGAACTTCAAGTTCCGCTTTGAGATTAATCTGGTAGTCATGGGAGGCTCGAAGGCGATCCTTTGCCTCCTGCCGGTTCTGACTCATCATTATAATGGGTGCCTGTATCGCGGCAAGGCAGGAGAGAATGAGATTCAAAAGAATGAAAGGGTAAGGATCAAATGGTTTAAATGCCAAAATAAATGAGTTGACGGATATCCAGAGTACCAAAATACATGCAAATATAATAATGAAGCGCCAACTTCCCCCGAAAGCGGCCATCTTGTCGGATAACCGTTGCCCGAAACTCAACTTTGACTCGTATTCCTGATCAACATGCATTGAGAGGATCTCATGGCTGGCCAGGCTGTTTAACACGCCTTGCTCCAGATCGGATAATTCGCCTCTTTCGGTTTTGATAAGCGACCGAACATAATCGTATCGAAAGCGATTCAGATCATCCACACAGATGAACCCCTCGGAAGACCAGTCGGGAAATGTCTGTCTGATCACATTTACAACAACAGGCCTCACCAAACTTGCCGCCAAAAGATCTGCCTGAGAGACATCTTTTCCGCAGATTTGGCAGGACCGACTATCAGACGGAGTATCTTTATTCATATGCGCTTACCTATTAAAAATATTCAAGTTTCGCACCCTAAAACAGATAAAAATCTTTTAAATCCCCAGGGCAAAACATTTTGTGCGGGTTTCTGAGATCGCCTTTCCCGGCCGATCACCGACTCAGTTGATTTTTTTCGGGCTCCGGTTTGACAAACCGTCCCCACCGGGCCGCCAGCGTGGGCAGAACGAGTAGATTCAGCGTGGTGGATGTCAACAGCCCACCGAGAATGACCAATGCCATGGGCCCCTCGATTTCCCGTCCGGCCGTGTGCAAGCCAATGACCAGCGGCAACAGGCCCAGGCCGGTGACCAGGGCCGTCATAACGATCGGCGTCAGACGCTCCGAAGCGCCCCGGCGAGCAGTCGCGGCAGACCAATCCATCCCTTCCTCCGCAACCAGATGCTCATAGTGAGAGATCATCATGAGAGAATTGCGAAGCGTGATGCCGAAGAGAGTGATGAAGCCCACCATAGCCCCGAGAGACAGAACCGTGCCGCTCACGAGCAGTATCATCACACCGCCGACCAGGGCGAAAGGAAGGTTCAGCAACACCAAAAGCACATTTCTATAATCCTTCAACGTCATGGATAACAACAGAAGGATTCCTATCCCTGCCAGGAGAGCCCGGAACAGCAGCTGTTCCCGAACCCTGGCGGCAGCCTCGGCCGTTCCCCTGAACTCGATATAAGATCCGGCGGGCAGCAAAACAGATGCTCTGATTTTTTTGCCGGCCTCTCTCACGAATGCCTCCACCGTCCGCCCGGTTACATTGCACGTGACGGTCTGAACCCTCCTGCCGTCGAGATGAAGGATCTCGTAGCGACCGGCGGTTTCGAAAATGTCAGCCACCTTGTCGAGGAGGACATAGGTCCCCGCAGCATTTCGTAACGGCAATGCGCCGATGGTCGTGACGGCGGTGCGATCCTCGGGCCCCAAGATGACCGTTACGTCGAAAACCCGGTTTTCCTCATAGATTTGTCCGACGGTCGCTCCCTGGAAAGCCGCTTGAATGGTTTTGAGGACGTCCAGATTTTCGAGCCCCCATCGCACCAGGTCATCTTTGCGGATTCGGATGACAACGGATGGACTGGCGGGTACGGAATGTACCAGGACATCCTCTCCTCCTGAGATACTTTTCAGAACTTCAGCAACCTGCTGGCCTTTGGTCTCCAGCACTTTCAGATCCGGACTAAACACGTCGATGACGACTGACGCGGTAAATCCCGAGAGTGTTTCGCCGATGCGCTCCTTGAGAAAGCTGTTCACTTCATAAGCCACGCCAAGATATTCAGCCAGTACGTTTCGGACCGCCTCAGGAGAAAACTCGGCCACTCTTCCGCCGGTGATCTTCAAACTGCCGTCGATTTCGCTGGAGCTGATCCCGCGGATCGATGATCCATTTTCGGCCCGGCCGGTCTTCTGTGAGATATACTGGACATTTGGCATTTTGCGCAATTGATTGGATATCCTGTCACCCAAACGCAGGGATTCAGACAACGATGTGCCGGGCATTGCGGTCACGTGGACGATGAAATTACCCTCCTGGAGTGAGGGAAGGAATTCGGCGCGCAGGAAGAAGACGCCAGTCACTCCACAGAGGATGATGACCGCCGCCCCTGTCACTACCATCACGGGGCGCCTCTCCAAGTGAGGATGCAGCCTTTCATACCATGCTTTTAACCAACGGACAACGGGCGGTTCTTTTTCCGGAAGTCTCTCGGTGCTCATCAGCAGGGATGTCAATGCCGGGGTTACGGTCAGGGCTACAACAAGGGATGAAAGAACTGCCAACATATACGCAATCGCCAGCGGCGCGAAAAGCGCTCCGGCTACGCCGGAAATCCCCAATACCGGCACAAACACAAGGATCACCGCAAAGGTGGCGAACACCACTGCATGCCGGACCTCCAGGGAAGCTCGGAAAATCACTTGTCTCTCCGGTCGGAACTGTTGCGAGTGACGGTTTTCGCGCAGTCGCCGAAGGATATTCTCGACATCCACGATAGCATCATCCACCACCTCTCCAATGGCCACGGCCAATCCTCCCAGCACCATGATATTCAGGCTGAACCCCAAGTGAGTCAAAACCGTAGCGGACGTCAGCAGTGACAGCGGGATAGCCGCCGCCGAGATCGCCGCAGTCCTCAAGTTAAAGAGAAACAAAACCAATACAAGAACCACCAGCACCCCGCCGATGGCCATGGCTTCACGGACATTCCGAAGGGCGGTGAGGATGTAGTTGGCGGGACGAAACAAGTCGGCGTAGATCGTTATGCCTTCGCCCTTGAGCATCGGGCGGAGTTCGTTTATGGCCTGATCCAGCTTTCCGGTCACATCCAGCGTATTGGCCCGGTACTGTTCGGTTATCAACAGAATGACCCCCGGCTGTCCATTTATGGACGCCGCGCCGATGGGCGGAGCTGTGCCGACGGCCACGGTGGCGACATCATTGTATTGGATGAGCTTTTCGGGATGAATCTGAACCTGAAGCTGATTGAGCCGACCACCGTAGACCTGCACCAGCGCCACTCCGTCCGCCGCCAGGAAACGGGGTTTAACGAACCAGTCGGCTACGGTTCGCAGCTCCATCAGGCTACGGGTTCGAGAAGTCAGCCCAACCTGGAGCACCGTACCGGCCGAGGAAGTCAGGGGAGACACGAAGGGGGTGACGCCCGGTGGCAGAGGCTCGGACATGGAAGCCAAACGCTCGGTCACCAACTGTCTTGCATGGTATATGTCCGTACCGCTGTGAAAAACGAGGGTCACTGCCGAGACACCTTGCAGGGAATGCGAACGGATGGATCTGACGCCTTCCACACCGGCCAGCGTCCTCTCCACCGGCCGGGTAACTAAATTCTCCACCTGTTCCGGAGAAAAACCCGGGGCCTCCAGACGCAGGGCTACTTGCGGAGGGGCGAAATCGGGAAACACGTCAAGCTTGGCACGGGTCAGCGTGACAAGACCATATGCCAGCATTGCCACTGCCAGGGTGACGACCACTCCCCGGTGACGCAGCGAAAACCAGATGATTGACCCAAGTACTCCTGAGGCCCCCATAGCCACTATCTCTCTCAAACCAACGCAAAAGCACGGAACAGGAAAGCAGGCAGGCACCGGTTTTCAGATCTCGTGCACAACCAGCTCTTTGTCATGCCTCTTTTTCGCCTGCTCCTCGGCACGTTTTTCAACAGGTTTTTTGCCGCCGTTTCAATCTCCGCCTCGAATCAACGACTGGAATTCCCTGGACAGCAGCAGTTGCGCCCCGGCAACGGCAACGCGCTCTCCGGGTGCAAAACTTTGGTGCATGAACAGTCCGCCCGGCACAGGGAGATAGCTATGGACCAACCGGCGTGTGAAACGATCAGGTCCTGTTTGGATGTATACCCAGGGCATACCTTGCCACCAGACAACCGCTGATGCGGGTAGAATCACGCCCTCCGATTTCCCGACCACAGGCAGATACGCCGAAACGTTCATCCCGGGCAAAAGCCCAACGCTGCTGTCAGTGGTGTAGAAGAAGGCAAGACCCTGAATCCGTGGATCCGTCTCCGGAGCAGGAGATACAAAAGATGCTGCGACACTCCGGCCCCCGGGAGTTTCGATGACGGCCGTTGCCGGCGCAATAGAAATCGGCTTTTGGGGTGACACGGTTATGCGAACCAGCAAGATCTCTTGCTGCATCAGTCGTTCAAAGGAGGGTGAAGCATGCTGTAGCCAATCGGCCAACACGGCGCCCCATTGCTGGCGAATGGAGGCCTCCTGTGCTTGCAACGCTGCCTGGGCGGCCTCAAAAGCAGCTTTGCCGGCTTGCCAGCCGGCTTCGGCCTCCTGAACATCCTTTTTCGAAGTGTCTCCACCCTTTGAATAGAGAAGCCGCAATCGGTCATACTCTTCTCGGGCATACCGAAGCCGCGCCCGCGTCGTCTCCACATCCGCCCGGGTTTTGGCGTAGTTTTCGCGAAGGCGAGAAAGGTTCTCCAAGCCGAGGACGGACCCGTAGCCTCGTACAGTCTCATGATGGGTGGTTGCTTTAAGATCCGCTGTTTCAATTCCGGCGAGTTTCTGAGCCTGTTCGGTCACCACCACGGTCATCGACCCCTTCGATGCATCCGTCACTCGCTGTCGGCCATTAACAGCGGATTCACCTCCCGAGGCTTTGGCCCATTCACCAAAAAACGCCAAAACAGCGGCCACCAGGATCAAAACAAATCCGCCTTTGTAAGCTGAGACGGTCCTGACTATCGCTTCCAAAAGCTTTGATGCCTTTAGAGACAACTGGCAGTCGCCTACATGCATTCGGTCCTTCGTCATCTTCTTTGTCTCGTCTCATGATCCTAAGGACGATGGATAAGCACTCGTTCTGTGAAAGCAGCCAAATTGAATTAAGGATGACTCAAATCCTCATAAACCGGGAAGTTTTTCAGAAAGCCCAACGTGTAAGAGACGGATCCGGTTGACTATGGTCCGGCTACCTTTTCAACCGTCTCGATCAGATTTGACGCCTGCGGATTTTTCACATCCCGGAGGATAAGGATATCCGCGGGGTTCACTTTCCGGCCATAATA